>JBBDWZ010000022.1:0-9088 GCA_040902615.1 Gemmatimonadota bacterium
CGGTCGACTGGACCCGACGGCGATCGCTAATGCTATCGAGGCCGGCCAGTTCTACGCCAGCACGGGTGTCGAACTCGAGGATCTGGTGGTCGAGGCGCGTGCAATGGAAGTGAAGATCAAGCCGGAAGTCGACTTCAAGTACATGATCGAGTTCATCGGCGACAACGGAAAAGTGCTGCAGCGTACTACCGGCCTGCGCGCCCGCTATGCCCTCATCCCAGGAACTACTTACGTCCGCGCGCGCATCACCGACTCAGGCGGGCGGGCAGCCTGGATCCAACCGGTTTTCGTGGCGCGGAACGAATGAACGGAGTAACGAATGAACGGACGAGCACGACTACGACCACGACTACGACTACGATTACGGGCTCCAGCCATTGCGTTTGGAACATTGCTCAACGCTGCAATGGTTGAAGCCCGTAAATCGTGGTCGTAGTCGTGGTCGTAGTCGTGCTCGTCCGTCAATTCGTTAGTCCGTTACTCCGTCCCTCCCGTCATCTCCCGCATCTGCGCAAAGAAGTTCTTCCGCAGCGACTCCGATTCTTCTGGCGCCCGCGTAGTCTCTCCCGCTCGGATTTCCAGCAAATCAGCCGGAATGTCTTTCAGGTATCTCGACGGCAGGGCTTCGACGATGCTGCCTGCGCGTTTGCGCGCGCGGCAGCATGACAGGTTCAACCGATTGCGCGCGCGCGTGATGCCGACGTAAAGCAGCCGGCGCTCTTCGGCCAGCGGATCGCCGCCATCGGCCTCGATCGAGCGGGCGTGTGGCAGGATGCCTTCCTCCAGGCCGACAATGAAGACGTCGCTGAACTCGAGTCCCTTGGCTGAATGCATGGTCATGAGCGCGACCGTGGAATCATCATCGCGCTCGTCCTCGTCTTCCTCATTCATTTCATCCAGGGCCAGCCAGGCCAGCGCGCCCGCCAGCGTGGGCGGCTCCCATTCCTGGTTGGCGGCGCCGACTTGCAGAGTGGCGCGTCCCAATCGCTCATCCCAGACCCGCCTCTCATAGCGGGTCAATGTGCCGATCAAGTCACGCAGGTTGTCCACCCGTGCCTGTGCCACTGCTGCGTTCGGGTTTTCCTTCCGGATCTCATCCGCCAGGCCCAGCCGCTCGAAGTATCCCTGCGCCCACATGCTGATCGGGGTTTGCTGCTCCGAGCGTGGTGCAATGACGGCCGTTTCTGCTTCGGCCGCGTTCAACTGGCTGCGGGCCTGTTCCACGAGCGATGCGAAGCCTGCGATCGCATTGGCTGCGGCTGCGCCGACTTCACTCGGCGCCACTTGCTCGAGTGTCTTCCGAAAGCCTTTTCCCGCTTCGCGGGCCTGCTCGGCGATGCGCAGAATCGTGGTGCGACCAATGCCGCGCGTGGGATAGTTGATGATCCGGCGAAGCGCAATCTCATCATCCGGATTCGCAGCCAGTCGCAGATAGGCGACCGCATCGGCGACTTCCTTGCGCTCGAAGAATGAAGTGCCGCCAATCACGCGGTACGGGATGTTGCGCTGGCGGAACGCCTCCTCGAGCGGCCGCGATTGCGTGTTTGCCCGATAAAGCACCGCGTACTGTCCCCACGACTGTTTGGCCGTGTATCGCCGAAGCCCTACTTCCCGTGCGATGGCATCCGCTTCCAGCGCGTCGTTCTCGAACTCCGTGTACTCGATCGCGGCGCCCACGCCGTTTTCCGTACGCAGCTTCTTCTCGTGCCGCGCCGCATTGGCTGAGATCAGCGCGTTGGCCGCAGCCAGGATGCGCCGCGTCGAGCGATAGTTCTGCTCCAGCCGGATCACGCGCGCGCCGTCGAAGTGACGCTCGAACTCCAGGATGTTGCCGACTTCGGCACCGCGGAACGCATAGATGGATTGATCGTCATCACCGACCACACAGAGGTTGCGCCGGCTGCCCGCCAGCAGCCGTGCCAGCTGGAGCTGTACGCTGTTGGTATCCTGGTACTCGTCGATCAGGATGTAGTGGTATCGCTTCCAGAGCGCGCGCCGTGCTTCTTCTTCCGCGTCCAGCAGCCGCACCGGCATGAGCAGTAGATCGTCGTAATCGACCGCGCCGGATGCGCGCAGCACTTCCTCGTATTTCGGGTATGCGTCCGCTGCGAGGATGGCGTAGTCGTCCGCGCGCGTGCCGGCGCCGGCCTCGCTGGCAACCCGCTTGCGCGCTTCGGCTGGGCCCACGCTCTTCGACTTCCAATCGCTGATCTGCCAGAGCAGCCGCTTCAGATCGAAGCGATCGTTGGCGATGCTGATCTCGGTTGTGGCGGTGCGCAGCGCGGCCAGCTGATCCGACGTGCCGTACACCGCAAATCGCTTCGGCAGGCCCAGCTTGGCCGCGTGCTCGCGCAGGATGCGCACGCCCAGCGAGTGGAACGTGCTCAGCGTCACCGCACGTGCCGAATCGCCCACATACTGCTGTACACGATCGCGCATCTCGTCGGCCGCGCGATTGGTGAAGGTCAGCCCGACCACATTGGCCGGGTCTACGCTCATCCCGTCAATGAGATGCGCAATACGATGCACGATCGTGCGCGTCTTGCCCGTGCCCGCACCGGCCAGGATCAATAACGGTCCTTCCGTGTGCAGCACCGCCGCGCGCTGTTCCGCGTTCAGCCCGGCCAGATGTCGGTTGGTGTGTCGGGGAATTGCTTGGGTCTCCTGCGTGAGCGACGAGGGCCGAGCGACGAGCGACGGGTAATCTCGGCCAGCGGCCCCGCCCTGGCGAGCCCACTGTATCAACACGCGGACACGCGCGTTTCAACGGTGATCCAACGACCGCGGGCCCGCTGAGCAGTACTCGTCGCTCGTCGCTCGCCCCTCATCGCTTGTCAGCTCGTCGCTCGCCCCTCATCGCTTGTCAGCTCGTCGCTCGCCCCTCATCGCTTGTCAGCTCGTCGCTCGCCCCTCATCGCTCTCTGCAGCTCGTCGCTCCTCGCTAGCCGGCGCGCTTGTGGATCTTCTGCTTCTCAGCCGGTACAGGCAGCTCGTACTCGCGTGGGAGTTCCTTCTCCACGAAGCGCTCCCGGCGGCGCTGCAGCAGCGCATCCACACTGAAACGGCCCGCGCCGTTGAAAGCGAAGAAAAGGAAGATCAAGGAATACAGCGCAGCGGGCTCGCCCTGGTTCTCAATCGGCCAGAACCCGCGGCTGAAATGTGCAGTGAAATAGGCCACCGCCATCTCGCCTGACAGAATGAACGCGACCGGATTGGTGAAAAGCCCGATCAAGATCAGCGCGCCGCCCACCAGCTCGAGGATACCTGCGATCCCCATTTGCGTGGCAATTTCAGCGGTCGCGCCCGTGCCGCGCATTCCGCCAAACCAGCCCAAGAGCTTTTGGCCACCATGCAGCAGAAAGAACAGACCTGCGCCGATACGCAGAATCGCGTATGAGGCTTCGGCCACTCGTTTCGGGACGTGATACACACTGCCTCCTCGTTGATGCTGAGAGGACAGAAGTGCAAAATGGCCGCCACCACCCGGCTGCTCGTCATTACGATTGGCTGGCAGATGGGACACCTGAGGGACGGCATCCTGATTTGTGCCGCGCTTTTGAACCCTCGATGCCGTTTTCCCCCGAATGCGAGGACGAATCGGTTCCACCGCGCTTCACACGCGCCCGGTACATGCAGTATCCCGCTCATATGCGATGGTCCTGGATTCTCCTGATCGTTGTGGGCTGCAGCCGGCTCGAGCCAATGCTGCCTGCCGGCCAATCCTGCCGCAGCACCGAGATCATCGCAGCGGACGAAGGTGTGCCGGAGCGGGTTACCTGGGTCGAGGCGCCTGACACCAGTGACCGGCGCGCGCTCGACCTGTGGTGTGAGACCGTCGGACCTGCGGTGCTGGCGAGTAAACCTGCGGGTGCCGACACTGGCAGCGTGGTAGCGGATTCGATTGCGATCGTGAGCTGGAACACGCGCGTGGGCGGCGGCGACATCGCTCGCCTCGTGCGTGACCTGCGCGCGGGCCGCTTCACCAACGGCGACTCGGTCCTTCACTTCGTGCTGCTGCTCCAGGAAGTCTATCGCGCCAGCGATTCACTGCCTTCCAGGCTGCGCATCGGTGTACCCGCGCGCATCGCGGCCGAACCACCCGGATCGGCGCGCCGACACGATATCGTGGCCACCGCGACGGCGCTCGGACTTGCACTGTTGTATGTGCCATCCATGCGCAATGGCCCGCCGGATTCAGCATCAACGGCCGAAGATCGCGGCAATGCTATTCTGTCCACCATGGAGCTGGATGATCCGCGCGCGATCGACTTGCCGTTCGAGGTGCAACGCCGTGTGGTCGTCACCGCGGAACTGGATGGTGAAACCGTTGCTGGCGATGACTGGGAGCTCGAGATAGCAAGCGTCCACCTCGACACCCGATCGCGCGCCGCCCGCGCGGCCGCCAGCGCCGGCCTGGGCCGCCGGCGTCAGGCCATGGGCATGGTCGATCAATTGAAAGGTGAGGATGCGCTGGTCGTCGCCGGCGATCTGAACACCTGGGCGCCGGCCATCTTCGAGCGCGCGCTGCCCTTCCTTCGGTCTGTTTTCACCGATTCACCCAGGGCAATCGCGGAGCACACATTCGAGAACGGTGCACTCCGCAGCCGACTGGACTACATGTTCTTTCGACTGCCCGACGACTGGTCAGCGACGTATCAGCGGATCGGCCGTCAATACGGTTCCGATCATTACCCGTTGCTGGGCTGGGTGCGGTTCAAGTGAACGTAAACGTCCGTTAATCCGTCCTACCGGAAGCTGAACCCCAGCGTCAACGCGGGACTGTGCTGCGTCGTTCCCTCGAGCACGTTGAACATGTGGTCCTGCAGCGCGATCTGCGCAGTTGCGCGGCTGCTCAACCGGTGCCGCATCGTGATGCTGGGCAACAGCATCTCGTACGCTGTGAATCGATCGCTCGGTTCCGCTGGTATGACCGGCGCACCGACGGAGCCTTCCAGATCCAGCCTGCGCCAGCCTACGCCGGCCTGCAACCCGAGCGATGCGCTGGTTCGGCCGGGCACAACGTCGAACTCGGCGCCACCCGTCGTCATCACCCAGGTGTTGTCGTAGATGTAGTAACTCGTGAGCGGGCCGGGATTCGAAACGTTTTCGGTATTGCTGTAGCCGAAGTTGCCCAGCAGCCGCGTGCGCGAACCCAACGTGTAGCCCACCCGAAAACCAACCAGGTAACCGGTATCGTCTCCCGCACCGATGTCGTAGGAGTCTTTCATCGCGCCCGCGTACGGCTCCAGGGAGAACCGATTGCCGTAGCAACAATCGCCGTCGTCCGACGACGACGAAGTCGTGTACACGCGTTTCCGCTGCGCATCTGCCGCGCTCGGCGCCAGGAC
Organism: Gemmatimonadota bacterium; assembly: GCA_040902615.1. Lineage (GTDB taxonomy): Bacteria > Gemmatimonadota > Gemmatimonadetes > Longimicrobiales > RSA9 > JBBDWZ01. The sequence continues at coordinate 5,349 of JBBDWZ010000022.1, forward strand.
TGCCGCAGTCAAAGCCAGAACAAAGAGTGATCGCATGGCCAAGCCTCCAGAAAAAGGAACAGGCCCGTGACGGGTGACCGCCGCAGGCCTGTATTCCTTAGACTGGATTGGCCGGGGGTTGGTTGCCCCTGGCAGAGCCGCTAGCCGGCTGCCGACTTGGCCTTCCATGCGGCCAGGACCTCTGACTCCCGAGCTGGCTGCAGGGTGACGGGCATTGCCCGTAGCGCCTCAGTCCTGGTTTTATGCCATTCCAGCGTGTCTTTGGCCGTGACGGCCAGTGGCCTGAAGGTCAGGCCCTTGGCCAGGGCGCGCTGGATACCGGCTCGGCTCCAACCCTCGTTGTTCGCCCTCGGAGCGGTCCAGATCGGCAACTGCCTCCAGCCCTGAACCCTGTTCTCGACCAGGAATGCGGACGGCACCCAGGTGAACTTGACATCCAGGTCTCCCGGCATCGCCGCGCGAATGCCGTACAGCAGCTCCGCCATGCTCAGCGGTGATCGCGGACCCGTCGCATTGTAAATGCCGGTGGTGTTGGTCTCCGCCATTTTGATGATCCACTCCGACAAGTCACGGGCGTCGATGATCTGGACCGGCTCCGTGCCATCGCCTGGCGCCAGGACCTCACCACCGCGCGCAATCCGTACCGGCCAGTACGTGAACCGGTCGCTGGTGTCCCCGGGCCCCACGATCAGTCCGGGCCGAATGACGGTGGTTTTTCCCGGAAACCATTTTTCGGCTTCCTGTTCCGAGAGTACCTTGAGCGGCCCGTACAGCCTGCCGATTTCCTCAGGCGTCAGTGTAAACGGGTCCTTCTCACCCGTGTACTTCGCCAGCTCCGCAGTTTCATCCGCCCATGCCGTCGGGTAGGTGGGATATACGGAGATGGTCGAGATGAAGATGTACTGGCGCGCGCGGCCCTGCAGCGCCTGACCGGCATCGCGCACCCATTTCGGATTGGTGGTTGGAATGTCGATCACGACATCCCATGTGCGATTCCCCCTCAGGGCCGCAACACCGTCGGCCGCATTGCGATCACCGCGCAGGTACTCGACCGACCTGGGCAGCTCTGCCGTGCGCTGGCCGCGGTTGAACACCGTGACCGTGTGGCCGCGCGAGACGGCGTAGTTCACCTGGTGCGGGCCCGTAAACCCGGTGCCACCCAGAATCAGAATCTTCAACGGCGCATCCGCCTTTTCGACCGGGCGCTCTTCTGCCCACCCGGCGCGCGGCATCGCCAATGCAGCACCGGCCGCAGCAGCCGTCTTCACAAAGTCGCGGCGAGTCCTCGTTCGCTTCATCATTGCTCGTCCTTTCTTTCGGATTCACCACAGAGACCACTGAGCGTTGCTCGTCAAACTCAGCCTGCACGCTCGGACACATTTTCTTCTGTTGATTTTGAACTTCGTTCGTCAAACCGTGTGTGATCTGCTACCGCGGCGCGAGAATTCCATGTCGCGCCCCGATCCTTGCCTCAAAAGTCCGGCACTTCACTGCGTTCGAAGATCGTTGTGCGGTAATCGCCCAAATTCAAAAAAAAAACGAAAAACATGTGTCCGTGCGAGTGAGTTGAACCTGCACGAGAATCGCTCTGAGGTCCCTGTGTTCTGTGGTGAACAGATGCATGAGCCTGCCCACACGTTGTATCGCAGCCTATGGACGTACTTCGGGCGGCCGCGTGCCTGCCAACTCGGCTTCTCTGCGGGCTCGACCGAGCACGAAGCCATTGAATGCCCAGAGCAGTGCGACCGCGGCACCCAGTACAGCAACGGCACTCGCCGACCAACCGGATGCAGTCAGACCTTTACCTACCTGCGCCGACAACGCATCCCCACCGCGATACACCGGCACATCGATCAGGTTCTTGGCTTTGTACTTCGTCTCGGTGTCCACTCGACTGAACAGCATCTCGCGGCCGGGCCGGACCAACGCGTATTCGCCTACGCGTCGGGTGATCATCACCATCGCGAGCACGGCAAAGGTGCCGTTGGCTGCCAGCGCAATGAAGCCGGCCACCATTGCCAGTGGTACTGCCGTGAGCAGGACAACGACGCCGAATCGCGAAGCCAGTCTGCCCGTGAAAAAGATCTGTGTCAGGATCGTGAGTGATTGCACCGTGTAATCCAGCCGGCTGAAAACGCGCGTGCGTTCCGCGTTATCGGTGAATGTGGCCGCGACCGTGCGCAGCTGCTCGAAGTACAGGAAGGTGTTTACCGACGCCAGCAGGACCACGAACATCGCGATCCCGAGCAGGTAAGGTGAACGCAGCATCAGCGTGAAACCGGCGAACGGGTTACCACCCATCGGCCGGTCGAGGAACTCGGCCGTCCCACCAATGGCCCAAGTTCGTTTTTTCCCGATCACGATCAGCACCCGCTGCAGCACAATCGCCAGTCCGAACAGGCTGGCGCCGAAAAACAGGATGCCGGCATTCCCGATGCTCTCCACCAGCAGCGACGTCAGGAACGGTCCGGCCAGCGCACCCGCGGTGCCGCCCGCGGCTATGAAGCCGAACACTCGCTTGGTCTGTCCAGGATTGAACAGCTCGAGCAGGAAACTCCAGAACACGGAGACTACGAACAAATTGAGCACGCTGATGAACACGAAGAAGAACTGCCCGACCCGGACGTTGCCCTCGCTGTTGCGCAGGAAAACGCCGCAGACTACCAGCGAGATCGCGACGAACGCGTAAATCCAGGGCAGGAAAGCGCTACGGCGGAATTTCGAGCACAGCCAGCCGTAGATCGGCACGATCGCGATCGAAGCGATCCAGGTGACGATGAACAGGTCGGCAATGCGCTCCGCGCCCAGGATCGTGCCTACGGTCTCACGTACCGGCCGTACCGCGAAGTAGCCACCGAGTACGCAGAAAAACAGGAGGAATGCCGTAATGACGGCAGGCGTCTCATCAGCCTCGACCTTGGCAACGCGCTTGAAGAAGCCGGGGGCAGGCTGCGCCGTCATCTCTCTCCTCAGGGATCATGGGATCGTCAGCTGCGACAGCATGGCGCCGCCAACCGCCCGGCGCAACGCCTTGAACCGCGCGGCCGTGAAGATCATGCTTCCTGCATGAAGCGATTCCAGAAGGCCGCCGTACTGCTCCTCGGGTCGATCGTTCTCCTGCTCGCGGCCTCGGCGCTGGTGCAGCCATCCAACCAGCGCGAGTGGCTTACCGATCAGGCCGTTCTGCCCACCGCTGTTTTCAACGGACCGCTCGTCACCCTTCGCAACGTCCGCAATTTCCGATACGATTCTGCCGGTGCGCCCATTCCGGATTACGATGACCGGACCTACGACTTGAATCGCATCGAAACTGTCTGGTTCGTGCTGGCCCCGTTTGAACTCGACCGCCGTGGCCCCGCCCACACCTTCCTCAGCTTCGGCTTTGCCGACTCGCAGTTCGTAGCCATTTCGGTCGAGGCCCGGCGTGAAAAAGACGAGACCTATTCGCTGCTCAAGGGCCTGCTCAAGCGCTTCGAGCTGATGTACGTGATCGGCGATGAGCGCGACCTCATACAGCTGCGGACCAACCATCGCGGCGATGAAGTCTATGTCTACCCGATCCGTACAACACCGGACAAAGTGCGCCGTCTCTTCGTCGAGATGCTCGAGCGCGCCAATGGGCTCCAGCAACACCCCGAGTTTTACAACACCATCACCAACAACTGCACGACCAACATCCTCGACCACGCCAACCGCGTGGCCACCAATAAGATTCGCTGGGGCCGTGAAGTGTTATTGCC
>JBBDWZ010000023.1:0-8651 GCA_040902615.1 Gemmatimonadota bacterium
GGGCCTCGGGACCCTCCTTCTCCTGCATCTCTTCCTCCTGCAGCATCACCTTGGTCTTGCTTGCCATGACTCTCCACACCCGACGCTTAGCCCGCGCCGGATCCTAGGCGCATATGCCGCTTATAATGAGTTGGGGACTCATCGATCTCTGAACAAGGACCCACCGTTGAAGCGACCTTCACAAGCTGCGTGCTCGGCGAGCGTAAGCCATCCTTTTTCAGCCATTTCGATCAAAAGGAACTTATGTTCCGAAGTGCGGGCTGGCTCCGCCAACCGAATGCACTCAGGACGCGTGTAACGGTGCATGGCAATCAGAGCTCGTCGAGATTTTCCGGCACTTCGCCAAAGGATTTCAATACGGTAGGGTCACTGAAATTTCCCAAACTTGGATCACCGGTGCGCTTGAACGCGAGCGCCCCAGCGTTCGCTGGATCGCGCGACATCGACTCCGCACGCCGCACGGCGGCGCGCTCGTTTGGCATTTCTTGTGCTTGGCCGGCCGCGATGCCATCGTCCGTGCGAAAGAACGGCAATGAAACGTAATAGGTCACGGACATCTCAATCTCTCTATTTAGGGACCAAATTCCCGGCTGACGAGAGTAGTGTAATTAGGCTATACGAGCGGCGCTGTTGACGCTCGCAGAATGGCGATGCTCATCCGTACTACTGAGCTTTGACCTTGCGGATTTTGAATCGATCGCACTGCGGGCACTCAAAGGTGCGCCGAATGCCGTCCCCGAGCGGTTCGACGCACACGGTCATCATCGGGATGTCGCACTTGGGACAGGTTGGCCGATAGCCCAGTTCGGACCCAAATTCAAACGACTGCATGGTTGCCACGGGAACGTTCCAGCATCTCTTATCTCTATCCATCGATAAGAGCAAATGGCGGTTGCTGTGTCGCAAATCAAGTTCAGTTCTGATGTTCGCCCAAAAGCAACCTTAGCGCTGTCTTTCCTGCGCGATTGGCCTCCGTCATCGATACAAAATAAACAGCCGATTGCTTGATCGGACTGCTCCTGCCAGCACGATAGATTTCCCATCTCCACGACTTGGGCGGGGACGCTCTATTTTTCACGACAACGGAGAAGTCGGCATGGTCGGTCATGGAAGTCGCTCCGGGCATTTGAAAATCATCATTGCTAACCTATCCGCTTGATCGCACGCCTGGTCCATTGACGATCAAGCACAATCGCTTTCGAGCTGGCCCACGGTCGCAGAGAAGCCAAACACTCATCGATGTAGCTTAGCAAACTACTACGTGACGGGCCGATGCGTGCCATATGTCCGATTCCGAGATCATAAGTCGTGGGGTGGCGCCCTCGATATTTCTCGATGAAGGAATGCAACGACTATCTAGCGAAATCGTTGGATCGCAACACCACGAGTCGGTCGGCCCGAGCCTGCTCCTCGAAGAACTTACGTGATGCTCGCTCTTCAATTACTTCGCGTAGTCGCATGAACTGATCTATGCGCTGATCTGGCTTCACATCACGCCTACCTTCAAGATCGTCCATCGCCGCGGTGCTGATCGCGCACAGAATTACCTTGCCCTGATTGAGCATCGTGAACTCAACGACCATCCGATTGAAGTCGTAGCCCTGCACCTCACCTCGCTGCAGTGGCATTGAAAATTCTCCATGCTGGAGCGATGTCATTGTGCCACGTCGATCGGTCGATGTCGGTCCAGCTCCGATGAGTAGACGTCAGTGAGGGCAATTGCCGAGTCCTTTCGCTGCGAGAACGCGACATTCACAGTGCCTTGCTCCGCAAAATGGTCCCAGATTTTGAATGGTGTTCAATTCGTTTAGCATTCGGCCTTCTATAGGTACCGAGAATCCTATCCCAGAAGAAATGGATAACTGCGAAATTACTATCCGCGTGCCGATGATGAACGAAGTGTAGTTCCTGTTTGCGTCTGAACCATGCGAAGCGTTGAAACCGCGATCCCTCTACGTGGTATTCCTTGTCGAAAAAAACGTGTGCGTAGAACGACGCCGCACATGCGATTACCTGAACTACAAAAAGATCAGCAGGCAATACGAGGTATGTACACGCTCCTACCAGAATCACAGGAATAAAAAAGAAGGGCGTATTGTTGCCTTCGTCACCGAGGTACGTCCGTGAGACGAGATGATCCTTGGAATAGTAAGTGTGATGGAAGTTGATGTGGTTTCGGAAGAACCTACCGCCCATTGGATGGTGACCGAGCTTATAATGCATTAACGTCTGCGCAAATGACATGCCCAAGTGCGTAGCGGCGGCGGTCATGAGAAATAGTGCAAGCTCCCGAAGGAGCTGCGATACCGTCTGGAGCATGACTGCTTCCTCCCGCTTAAGGAGCAAATTACGCCATCTCACACACCCAAGGAAGAGGTCTCACGGCCTGTGTACCTTGCGCTTGAATTGAGATGCAATGTCCGGAACGGGGTCAAATCTCGCCGGTTCCGCGATCCCCACATTTGATCCGCTCATCCCCCAATTGGCGTTATGATGTTGCGGCGCCGCGAGCGGTCGTGAAGGGCCAGGAGAGGTCATTCGGCCGCGGGGCATACCTGGCCCAGTATGGGCTCGTTTGACAGTTGCAGTATGCCACCGTGCTCGCCGTCCTACCGGACCGGTGAACATGCCTCGCAATCTCTCAAAGGTCTGCTCAGCGCCTAACTTTTCGACCCGCTATTGTGCTTTATGTCTGGCGTCCCCAACTAATATATGTAGGACAAGTAGTGGCTTGTTCGAGAGCTGCCCATAAAACGGGGATGTACCGAAGTCTCCGCTTCCTTCAGTTGGCAGCGCTGGTGCCGTCGGCAGGCACAATATCACTTTCGGCAGGCACAATATCACTTCAAGTTGAGCTGCATTCGGCGCAGATGCCGTCAGAACCCGCGTCCGTACATGTCCGCGCGCTGATTGCGGCGCGCGTTCCTCTCATCGAAAGGCGAAAGCCATGCAAGTTCCTTCTATCCTACAGGGCGAGTCGTTGACCCGTCTTCTGCAAGGCACAGCAGCCGGCGCTGTGGCAACCATAGTCATCGGCTTCTACTGGGGTGGATGGACCCTCGGGAGTACCGCTGAGAAACAGGTCAAGGATGCCGAACAGGCGAGTATCGTGCGGGTGTTGGCACCCATCTGCGCCGACAAATTCCAGCGGTCTGCCGATGCCGGCACAAATCTGCAGGCGCTCAAGAAGGCGGACTCATGGGAGCGGGATGAGATTATTGAAAAGGCCGGGTGGACGACGTTCCCAGGCTCAGAGCCTGACCGCAAAGTGGCAGAGGCCTGCGCCAACCTGCTTAGCCAGGGCAAGTAAGTTCTGATGCAAAAGAGCCCCGGCTCGAACGCCGGGGCGCCGTCTCGGATGCATAGTAAGAAAACTTAATTCTGACCTCAGGTGATTGTTATGACCAACGCTAATGAGTTGACCAATCAAACGACGAGTAGTCCAAGCAGCAAACCGAAACTTACGATGCTCGCTTGCGCGCTGGGACTTATCATTTTGGTTGTGCTGTACACCAAAATAATCGGATTTTAACAACTCCTCTGGAGTTTACCGGAGGCGCTTCAGTTGGCGTGCTGCAGACCGGACTATGAAGCCGGCCGAGGAGGGCCCGCGACATGTGGTTATCGTTATTCACCATCGTTTTGGCGGCTGCCATCTGCTTCAGCGTGGCATCGTTCATGATGCGACAGCCAAAGCCTCGTTCATAAGTTAGTGAATGCGGCCGGCAGCTACCAGCGACAGGGATCAAGGGCAGGAAACAAGATCGGCATGCTGAGGCCGGGTTAGCTGATCATGCCACACACCGGAGCCACAATGACCATTCCGAATTATATCAATGAAAACAAATCCGACATCCGCGGCATTAAGCCCGGCTGGTACGCAATGAACGACGCCGGCAAGCTCCCTTCAGGACCGTTTTCCAGCCGCGAGGAATGCCTCAGTATTGGTAGTCAGCCAAGGGACGTATCCCCGCAATCGTTGAAATGCGCATCCCCTCAGGAGATAAAGTGAAGATCGCGCAGATCGCGCCCCTGATCGAAAGCGTCCCGCCGCGGCTTTACGGCGGCACCGAGCGGATCGTCTCCTACCTCACCGAAGAATTGGTGGCTCTCGGCCACGACGTGACGCTGTTCGCAAGTGGAGATTCGATCACGGCGGCCAATCTCGTGCCCTGCGTGCCTAAGGCGCTGCGGCTCGACGCCAGCGTCCTCGATCCCATTCCTTATTATATGCTGATGCTTGATCGCGTGCGTCAGCGCGCTGACGACTTCGACGTCCTGCATTTTCATATCGACCAATTCCAGTTCCCATTGTTCCGGCCGATCGCAGGCCGCACAGTGACGACCTTGCATGGACGCCAGGATCTGCCCGATCTGCTTCCGCTCTATCTGGGTTTCAGCGACATGCCGCTTGTTTCGATCTCGAACGCGCAGCGTCGCCCGGTGCCGAATGCGAATTTCGCGGCAACCGTTTATCACGGTCTGCCAATTGACCTACATCGCGCCGTCGGAGTGTCGCGCGGCGGCTACGTCGCCTTTCTCGGCCGCATCTCACCGGAGAAGCGTCCGGACCGCGCCATCTCGATTGCGCGGGCGCTCGGCATTCCGCTCAAGATCGCGGCCAAGGTGGACCGCGCCGACGACGCCTATTTCCGGACGCAGATCGAGCCGCTTCTCGACGGCCCCGGTGTCGAGTTCATCGGCGAGATCAACGATCATCAGAAGACGAGATTCTTGGGCGAGGCGCAGGCGCTGCTGTTTCCAGTCGACTGGCCGGAGCCATTCGGCCTCTCCATGATCGAGGCCATGGCCTGCGGCACGCCGGTCCTGGCGTTCCGCTGTGGCTCGGTCCCAGAGATCGTCGAGGACGGCCTCACCGGCGCCATCGTCGACACCATGGAGGAGGCAATCGTAGCCCTGCCGCGCGTCATCGCACTCGACCGGAAAAAGGTTCGTCAGCGTTTCGAGCAGCGCTTCTCTGCTACGCGCATGGCGCGAGACTATATCAGTGTCTATCGTTCGCTGCTTGCGTCGTTGAAATCCCTCGACTCTGAGGACCAAATTGCCCAGCATCGCTTGCAGAACGGCAAGGATGCGATCATCCTAAGGCCTCACATTGCTTAGGCAGGACTCGACCGCGACGCTGGTCGAGGAGGCTCCGGAGACCCCCTTCTATGTTACGGGGGCAGGAGCCTCCACGCGGCCCCGCCGCATCCTCAAGCACGGCGACTGCTTTGCCGTGCTCGACAGCTATGCCGACATTGGGGCGTCGCCCGGCGGACCCGATGGCATCTTCTTTTGCGATACGCGTTATCTCTCGCACCTGGAAATGCTGCTCAACGGCAAGCAACCGCTGCTGCTGGGCTCAAACGTCCGCGACGACAATTCCATCCTCACCGTCGACCTGACCAACCCTGACATTTATCTCGATCAGAAGCTCGTGCAGCCGAAGGACATGCTGCACCTCGTGCGCACGCTTTTTCTGTGGCGCGGCGCCGCCTACCAGCGCCTGCGCATGCAGAACCACGGCGACCGTCCGTTCGACGTCCGGCTTTCGCTCAGTTTCGCCAGCGATTTCGCCGACCTGTTCGAGGTGCGTGGACTGCGCCGCGAACGCCGCGGCACCGCGACCACGAAAACCAACGGCGACACCGAGGTTGCGCTGAATTACCAGGGCCTCGATGGCAAACGGCTACGGACGATGATGCAGTTCGAGCCTGCGCCGGAGCGACTCTCCAGCAGCATGGCATCCTATGCGTTCGAGCTACAGCCCAACGAAAGCCGGTCGATCTACGTGACGGTGAAGTGCGACCACGGCGTCGATGAAAGTCCTCCGCTTCCATTCCGCAAGGGCCTGCGCGCGGCGTTCAACGAGCACAGGGCCGCGAGCTGCGGCATAGCCACGATCACCAGCTCGAACCAGATCTTCAACGAGGTGGTGTGCCGCTCGATGGCCGACCTCTCGATGCTGACGACCAGCACGCCGCAGGGTCCCTACCCTTACGCCGGAATTCCCTGGTACTCGACCACGTTTGGCCGCGATGGGATCATCACCGCGCTGCAGATGCTGTGGTGCGATGCCCGTATCGCCAAAGGTGTCCTGCGACGTCTCGCCACCTATCAGGCCAGCCAATTCGATCCGCCGGCCGACGCCGAGCCCGGGAAACTCCTGCATGAGATGCGCAGCGGCGAGATGGCCGCGCTGCGCGAGGTTCCATTCGGCCTCTATTACGGCAGTGTGGATGCGACGCCGTTGTTTGTGTTGCTCGCTGGACTCTATGCCGAGCATACCGGCGACATCGAAACGCTGCGAGAGCTGTGGCCCAACGTCGAAGCGGCGCTGGGCTGGATCGACGGGCCAGGCGATCCCGATCGCGACGGTTTTGTCGAGTATCACCGCACCGACCACAAGGGATTGGTCAACCAGGGCTGGAAGGATTCTCAAGACGCGATCTTCCACGCCGACGGCTCACTCGCGCAGGGGCCGATCGCGCTCTGCGAGGTGCAGGGCTATGTCTATGCCGCGAAGCGCCTGGCGGCCCGCGGCGCGCGCCGGCTCGGCAAGCACGCGCTCGGCGACACGCTCGATGCGGCGGCGACAAAGCTCGCCGAACGATTTGAAGCGGCGTTCTGGTGCGAGGACATCGGCACCTATGCGCTCGCGCTCGACGGGCAGAAGCGGCCGTGTCGCGTGCGGACCTCGAACGCCGGGCAAGTTCTGTACAGCGGGATCGCCGCGCCGGAGCGCGCGGAAGCGGTGATGCGCGACCTGATGCGGCCGTCGTTTTTTTCCGGATGGGGGATTCGTACGGTGGCGCGCGAAGAGCGCCGTTACAATCCAATGTCGTATCACAATGGCTCGGTTTGGCCGCACGACAACTCGCTGATTGCAGCAGGCTTCGCGCGCTACGGGCACAAGGACGCGATCGATCGCGTGTTCAAGGGCCTATTCGATGCCGCGAGCTACATGGACCTGCGGCGACTGCCGGAACTGTATTGCGGCTTTCAGCGTGGACGCCAGCGCGGGGCGACGCTCTATCCGGTCGCCTGCTCGCCGCAGGCCTGGGCCGCAGGCACGCCACTTTTACTTCTTCAGTCTTCCCTCGGTCTCGAATTCGATTCGGATCGCAACGAAATCTTCTTGCGCAACCCCCGGCTGCCGCAATTCCTCGAGGAGGTGACCCTGCGTAACCTGCGTCTTGGCCAATCGGTCGTGGACTTGATGCTGCGCCGACATGGCAACGACGTGTCGCTCCAGGTGTTGCGCAACGAGGGACACATCAGGGTGGCGGCAGTATATTCATGACGATCGTCGCAGGCGTGAGCGCGGCAAAGTGGTGGAGCGTCTCATGATTTCATTGCGTGCGCCTGAATATGGATGGCAGCAAGATCATTCATTCTGCGCAGCGCTTCTTGCCTTCGGCGTTTTTGATGCGATTATCCCATTGAAACTGCGCGTGCGGCGGTGAAATTCTCCAACGAATATATTGCTTTCTGACATGAGCCTTTCGCGAGCCGTTTCGAGAATAACCGCTCTACGCTAACTCATCTTGTCTCAATAAGCTTGTTGGTACTTTCAGCGGCATCATAGACCGCGACTTGGACAATGGGGTGCGCTTTCTTGATCGCCAGTCCGGCCTTTTCAGCTGCTTCAATCGTCGTGAATGACGCCTTCGTTTGCCTATCCACTTGGAGCCAAAAACGCTCTTGCATCGGTCGCCGCTGCCTGACATGTTCGCGCGCAATCTCTTGCGTGGACGCGCTCTCAGGAACGCTAATTGTCTCGGAACGCGTAGCCATGTGTGATGCCTCCTAAGGGCCGTTTTTCAGGGGTGCTGCGTAGCTAGTCATTCGCCTTGCGATTTGTAAGTCCTGGTGGCGAGATCTGGTAATGGCGACAATTCCAACGATTTTGCCATTCGGCGGCTAACCAATTTCGAACCGATCATCAAATTCAAGACCGCTCAGACGTTCGACCTCACCGTACCGTTCTTGCTGCTGTCGCGCTATAGCGCGAGAATGCGTGGTGGCGGACGCAGTCATCCTCGAACCTGTCTCTACTCCCAAATTCCCTGCCAGCAGGGAAAAATACAGGGAATTTTTCAATTTCGAGCCTGCTTCCTGGCTCCGAAGGCTTATTAGTCCAACGATTTCTCGGGCTTAGAACCAAATTCCCTACTCATTGGAGCAGGGACTTTTTGGGAGCGATGCAGTGAACTCCAGGCATCGAACAGGGAATATCCGTAAGCGTCCATTTGTTGCACGATTGTTCTTTGTGGCGACGCTGCAGATATTTATCGACCACGATTCCGTTGGTCGAGGAGCCGCGCGTCGGGCAGGACGAGCGACCGGAAAGGTTGCGGGCTTTTTGGCGCGCGCAAATGGATGGCTGGAGCCGCAGCGATCTGAACCAGCGCGAGTATTGTGAAGCCAATAGGTTGTCGCTGAAGAATTCCGGTATCTGGCGCGCTCCGCTCAAGTACGAGGACACGGTGACAGACCGCAAGGCGCGCTGGCGGCGGCGTCCGAAGATGAGTCCTGTGACCAGTCCTATGACCAGTCCTATGACCAGTCCTATGACCAGTCCTATGACTAATCCTATGACTAATCCTATGACTAATCCTATGACTAATCCTATGACTAATCCTATG
>JBBDWZ010000023.1:8751-9009 GCA_040902615.1 Gemmatimonadota bacterium
ACTGAGGAGACCGAACCCAGAGAAAACTAATCATGGCGACGATCTCACGAACGAGGTGATCGTCGGCATCTTCAGCTGGCAACTTGCGACATCTTGAAATCAGCGTTTCTGCCAGAACGCGCCATCGCCGCCCGCCGGACTTTCATGAAACGGACAATACGCTGCGCGGTTAACAAATCGATGGCCTCGTATTCATGACGCTCGACGGGATCTTCCATAATATCGGTGCCTATCTTAGCTCGCCGCAACTTCAAAAAG
>JBBDWZ010000024.1:0-8975 GCA_040902615.1 Gemmatimonadota bacterium
ACAGCAAACTCCCTCGTTCGTTGTCCCACGAGGTACGCCAGAACGCTGAAAATGCCGACAGCGGCCAGGATAGCCGCCGCAGCCTCAAACACGCCGATCACCTGCGTGCGAAACCGGGGATACGCCAACGCGGAGCCAAACAGCTCTTTCATGGTTTCGAACCGGACCGGGACGGTGGGATTTGCGTCGTGCAGCAGCGTGCGAAGCGTGCTGGCGAGCGACTGTTCGTCCAGCGATCAGATTATCACTCTCTGAACGCTGCAGGCATCGAGCATGAAGCCAGGAGCTTGGCGCGTATTTGGTCGCAGCGAGCGCCCATCGTGCTGTTATGGACAACTGATCGTGGCGCTTAATCGCTGGTGCGCAACCTTCCTTCTCGGTATGTGCCTTCCAGTTTTTTCGTCGGCGCAAACTTCGCGCATTCCGGATTTCGAGATTGGTGTTGCGTATTGGACATCGGATTTCGGTACGGCCTCGAGCGCGGCCACGTCACTCGATGTGTTATCGGCTGGGCTGGGCTGGCGTATCTCCTCGAAGGCGTCGGCTACGACTCCGGAACTGAATATGCCGTCGCATTGCTAGCAGGGGTACGGATTCCGCTCGTCACGCGGATCACTCTGGAGCCGTTTCTCGAGGGCTCTCTTCCGTTTGGCAGAAAAACTGGCGGCAGGATCGAGCACGGGACAAAGACGCTTCGCGTCGGCTGCGCGCTGGGATGGCGCCCGTAATTGCAAAAAGGTCGGCCACCGACGGAACTCCCAGGCATCTGGCTGCTGGTGTGGCCAGCTTACCCTTCAACGATGCGGATCGGGATGCAGGCGCATTCGAATGCAACTGGAATTTCGGAACCGAGCCACTAGGACGATGCGCTCTCTCATCCGCGGTCTCGGGCTCGCCGTTCTGCTTCCGACGATGAGTGCTGCGCAGCAGATCCGCGGCGTCGTCGTCGACGACAGCACGGGCCAGCCAATTTTGGGTGTGAGGATCGAGCTGCTTGCAGGCCACACCACGGTCCGCGCGACAACATTTTCTGCGGCCGCCGGCTGGTTCGAGCTGTTTCCCCAAATCGGAGGGCAGTTTCTGGTGCGGGCTTCCCATGCTGCGTATCGCGGCGTTGGCACACTCGCGGTCGCATTAGGCCCTCAGGAGATAATCACCGTGGTGGTCCGGTTGAGTGGCGGTCCCATTCCACTCGAGCCGCTGGTCGTCAAGGCCACAGCTCGCGATGGGCTGAGCGGATATCGGGAGCGTGCCAGGCGCGGCGCATTCGGCCGTTTCATTACCCGCGCCGATATCGACAAGAATGGTGCGTACAGTCTGGCTCATGCGCTGCGATTCGCGCCCGAAGTTTCGTTGGCACGCGTATTTGACGGCGTCTTCACGACCGATGGCATCTTCATGCGCAGTTTTGGCGGCATGTGCGTGCCGGGCATTTACCTCAATGGTCTCGCCATGCCCGTCGACCGCGGGTTTGATATCAATGACCTCATCAACGTGGACGAGATCGAAGGTATCGAGGTCTACCGCAACTCGCTGTCAGTTCCGATGGAGTTCGTCCGGTTGAGTGACCCACCGGGATTATGGTGCGGCGTAATAGCCGTGTGGTCGCGGCCGTTGCCTCGCGCGCCAGTCACTCTCAAACGGCTGGGCTTCGCCGGCTTGCTGGTTGGTGTACCGATTCTGTTGGGGCGCCTGTTGCGGTAGTGCTGCTGACGGACTCGATGGGTGCGGCGCGGTTCACTGCCGCCGCCGGCGTTTATCGCGTCAAGCTCATGCAAATTGGTTATGCCAGTGCTGAGGGCATCATCCGAATTCGTGAAAGCTCTCGCGATTCGTTGCACGCCTATCTGGATCAAGCCGCGATCTGCTGAGCGTCCAAGTCTACCAACGACACAACGAAACTACGCCTCACGTTGTCAGACTGCTTTGTGATTCTGGTTCCCAACACCCGGCGGGGAAGTGCCATGCCTACCAAATCCACACCGCGTTTTCTCCCGTGGTTATTCGTCGCTGTAACCGTCTCGCTCATCGGAACGTCGTGCGCCGGCAGGAATCCAGGAACCACTTCACTGGTTGCTCCATCGCCGGTGCGCGTCACGTTCACGGCCCAGTCGGACAGCTTCACGGCCGCAGCGCGCGAGTACACCGCGATCTGGAGCCGCGAGGGCACGCGCATCATCGCGGCGATGGAACAGGCGACCGGGATTCGCTTCGATTCACCGCCGTATGCCGACACCGCCATCAGTGCGGTTGTGTTCGAGGGGGTCAGCAACTCGGGGTATCGCGAGCGGCCGATGATGATGCGCGCAAGCTATCCGGAAGCAACCAAGCGCGCGACGCTCGTGCACGAGCTGGGTCATCGCCTGCAGATCGGTGTCGCCGGCGATGAGGACGAGCATGAGGTGCTCTTCCTCTGGATTTACGATGTCTGGACGACGCTTTGGGGGAAGCAGTTCGCAGACGAGCAGGTTATCGTCGAGCGAGCGCGGCGCGGCCCGTATCCGCGCGCATGGGACGCAGCATTGGCGTTGAATGCCAGCGAGCGAGCGGCGAAATTCCGTCGACTCAGGGATCGCAAGGAGAACCGATCCTGATACGTCGCCGCATTGCAGCGGTCAGCTGTGGGCCGTTGCGGTTCCGATCTTACGGAAGAGTATGGACACCGTACTTCGCGGAGAACGGCTCGGCGACGTTGCGCGGACGACCAGCGATTCTGGCTCCACGGCGAGCGTGTTTATATGTTGCAAATACTTCGAGTCGTGAAGGGCCAAACCCAAGGGGTCCAGACATGAGAACGCCCAGTCATTGTGCAGGAGCCGCCGTCATTCTGTCGATCGGCATTCTTGGTGCATGCGCACCTGCCGCAAGCCGCGGCTCGGGAGTGGATCGCACGCTGATCACGGCCGAGGACATCGAGAAGAACCCGGATGTGTCGATCGAGAACCTGATCCAGCGCAAGGTGCCGGGCGTAGTGGTTACCCGCGCCGCGGACGGCAGCATCGTGCTGCAGATCCGGGGCGCATCGACGATCAACGGCGAGATCACTTCACCGCTCTATGTAGTGAACGACCTGCCCTTCAATCCTGGCCCCGGCGGCGCGCTGACCGGGATCAACCCGCGGAACATCGTGTCGATCAAGGTGGTGAAGGGCGGCGATGCGCTGTACGGCCTGCAGGGCGCGAACGGTGTCATCGTCATCAAAACGAAGTAGGTCACGAATCTCTGCCCATCGGCCCTACCCGCCCGGCCCTGATCGCCGGAACCAGTGCCGCGATCGGCCCTGAGTGTCGACGAGTTGCCGTCGCCGCCGGTGACCGAGTTGCTGCCCAGGGCGATGAGCTGTTCGGGATGCGGCACCGGCAGAGAGCGCAGCTGGACCGCGTTGATCAGCGTGAAGATGCCGGCATTGGCACCGATGCCGAGCGCGAGGGTGGTGACCAGCACGGCGGCGAACCCGGCTCTGCGGAGCAACCCGCGCACCGCATAACGCGCGTCCTGGCCGACGGTTCGGCACCACTCGGTGTTCATAGGCCGTTGCTCCGATTCGAGTCAGCCGTGGGACCGGAGTGTCCGCTGTCGCCGGCATCCGCGACGGTAAACGGTGCCTCGAGCTCGGTTGTGCGCTATATTGCCGCCAATTCACCAGCGCAGTCGAAATGTTTTTCCTTCGCACATTTGGCGGGCTCTCGCTCGAGCAGGACGGCCGACCGCTCGACGAGCTGACCGGTAATCGGAAAGCGCTCATCCTGCTCGCGATTCTCGCGGCGGACGAGGTCGTCGGCCGGGACCGGCTACTCGCGTTGCTTTGGCCGGAGAGTGACACCGAGCGTGCGCGCGGCTCGCTACGCCAGGCGCTGCACTGGATCAGACAGGCCCTCGGTGAAAGCGACGTCGTGTCCGGCACGGCCGAGCTGCGTCTCAATCCACTCCACATCACGAGCGATGTCGGCGCTTTCCTCTACGCCGTGCGGACACATGATGCCACCACGGCCATCGACGCGTACCGTGGTACTTTCCTCGACGCGGTTCACACCAGCAACACCGTTGAATTCGAGCAGTGGCTCGACCATCGTCGCGGAGAGCTGCGACAGCTCTACGCCACGCAGCTCGAGCAGCTCGCGGAGAGAGCGGAAGCGAAGGAGGATTTTGCTGCGGCCGTCGCGTTGTGGCGGAAGCGGCAGGATGTCGATCCGGCGAACGGCATTGTTGCGGCGCGATTGATTCGCGCACTCGACGCGGCGGGCGAGCGCGCGGCAGCGCTGCGTCATGCGCAACTGCACGCGTCCGTGCTGAAGGACGAGTTCGAGCTGCCGCCGGACCCGGCCGTGGCCGCACTCGCGGAAGAGGTCCGCACGCGCGAGCCGCCCCTCCACAGTAAAACGATCGAGCGCATCGCGATGCGTGTGCCGGGCCCGCGCATGCGTCGCCACCCGGCTACCGGGTTATTGGCAGTCGCCGCAGTTATCGTGCTGGTTATTGCGGGAGGATTGACTGCGGCAGCGAGCAGATCGCGCGGTGCGCCGCGCAGCGTCGCGGCCACACCGGCGTCGCAGGACAAGGCGCGCGCACTCGAGTATCTGGTCAAAGCGCAGCAGCTGCTGCAGCGGCACGAGGTGCAGGCGACCATCGACGCGAAGACGTACCTTGCGCAGGCGGTCGCCCTCGACCCCGAGCTGATCGATGCCCAACTCGCCCTCGCCAGGACGGAGCTGTCACCCGCGCTGACGGATCCGGAGCCGCGCGTGGCGCGCGCGAAGACGGCGGCAGAACGCGTGCTCGCGCTGGACAGCACGAACGTCGCGGCACACACGATGATGGTGATGGTGAAGACGATCTACGATCGCGACCTGCCGGCAGCCGAGCGACATTACCGCCGTGGCTACGCAGTCGACCCGAGCGACGCCGGGCTGCACAACGCATACACGATGCTGCTGCTCACGCGGGGTCAAATCGAAGAATCATTGCGGCCGATGCAGCGCGCGTACGAGCTCCGGCCTGCTGCTCTGTCGAATCTCGCGTACCTGGCCGTTCGTTACCTGATGTTGGGCAAACCTGAACAGGCGCAGCTGTACATCGACCAGTCGCTCGCGCTCGACAGCGCATTCTTCATGACCCACTGGGCGTTCGGACGACTGCACCTCGCCCAGGGCAAGTACGACGACGCGCTACGCGAGTTCGCCTACCCGGGTACAGACCTCGGCGGCATCGGCCAGCAGGCGTTCATTGGCTACACATTGGCACGCGCCGGCCGCACGGCCGAGGCCCGCGCGCTGATCGCGCGACTGTTGGAGCAGCGGCGCAGCGGCGGCTACGTCTCACCCGTCGATATCGCGATCGTCTACATCGGCCTGGGCGATCGAGACCAGGCGTTGGACTGGCTCGGGCAGCTCGTTGACAAGCGCGGCCAGCGCATCTTCCTGAAAGCCGACCCGATCTTCGACCCGGTACGTGCGGACGCGCGCTTTACGCGGCTCCTCGCGGCCCTCAACCTCCCCAGCTGACCGAAGCGCTCGCCAATCATCCGCAAGTAACGCGAAGCTAACGCAAATCTGACAGTCGGTTCGCCAAATACCTCCTTGACGATTTCAACCTGTAAGCAACCCAGTCCGGAGGTATCCCATGCGACGTCTCCCACTCCATCCCATCCTGCTCGGCCTCGTGCTGGCCGGCTGCTCCACCGACTCCGCCACGGACCCACTGTCTACCAGTTTCGCGATGGTTGCGACGCCCTTCAGCGGCCGCTGCGCGCTGGCGATTCAGCCGCCCACGCCGATCAGTCCCGGCATCGTCCGGCAGATCGACATCGGTACGTGTCCGTTTACGCATCTTGGCCTGAGCACGTACATCTCAGACAAGGTCATCAATTTCATTACCGGCACGCAGACCTTACAGAACACCTACATCGCCGCTAACGGCGATCGGCTTTATGCCAATGGAAGCGGCACGAACCAACTGGTCGCGCCCGGCCGGGTCGCATTCAGTGCCGATGTCACGTTCGCGGGCGGCACTGGCCGCTTCTCGAACGCGACCGGCTCGGCCACCGTCACCGGCGAGGCCGACCTGGTGAACGCCCGATCGAAGTTCACGACGTCCGGCACGATCGCGTATTGAGCCGGCGGATCGCGCGAGGGCGGCCGCGGGCGCGGCTGCCCTCATGCCGCCGTGGTGGCTCGGCGGAAGCACGATGCCATGCATAACTCAGCATGGCCTGGAAAACCTGTTCTGCATGGTATCGAAGTCTGTGGGACAGTCCTCTAGTTGATGCGCTCCAGTTCGCCGCAATTGACCACGTGGAACGGCGGCCCACTCGACACGTGCATGTGTACGTTGCGGTTATCGAGGTTCAGCCAGGTCAGCAACGCGTCGACAGAAGCGAGACCCGCACCCTGATAGGTGTTGACGGCCGCAAGCAGGTCGGTGAGCGAGCGGCTGGCGTAGTAGTTCACGACGCCGGCTTGATTCGACAACGGGTAGGCCGCGCCCACGCCCGGTCCCTCGGTCGGCACCGTGAGGTTGGCATCCAGGTTGACCAGAACGCCGCCACCCGGATTGCAGGTGGGATTGACGTGGATGTGCTGCGGTATGCGAGCGTTCGGGTCGAGGCCGGCTGCGTGTACGGTAACCGTCAGGTAACCGCCGACGATCTCGAGTAGCACCACGCCCTGAGCACGGAACGGATCGGTAGCGCCCAGCCGCACCTGATAAAGCACGCGGTCCGAAGCGGCGCCTGGATCACCGGGCTTCACCGCGAAGGCGGGCATGAGCGGGTCGGCAGCCGGCTCGGCGCATCCCCCGATGAGAAAAACTGCGCATGCGAGCAGGCACGCACGTGTCGAATTGCTGGACATGTCTGACCTCCGGGAAGTTGCTGTCAAATAAGGCCGTGAACGCGTCCGCGAGCTTGCTGCCGCGTGACGTGGAGGGTATGCTAGCGACGCCCCATCCCAGCATTCTCGCGCCGTTCTCGTGTTTCTCTCGCGGGGTCGATTCGTGTTGCAGCTCAAGCTCTTCGGCACTCCGTCCGTCGAAGCGTCCGGCCAGCCTGTACCAGGCCGCGCGGTACAGGGGCCGCGGCTTGCGCTGCTGGCTGCGCTCGCGCTCACGCGTGGGCGCCCGCTCACGCGCGACAAACTCATTGCCCTGCTCTGGCCCGAAAGCCCGACCGACCGCGCCCGCCATCAACTTTCGGATACGCTGTATCTGGTGCGCGGCGCATTGGGCGAAGATGTGATCCGCTCGACGGGCGATGAGCTGATGCTCAACCCCGCAGCGATCACCAGCGACGTCGAGAGCTTCCAACGGCTGCTCGATGAAGGACAGCTCGGGCAGGCAGTGGAGCTGATCGATCGCCCGCTGCTGGATGGCTTTCACCTGGCCGGCGCCGCGGAGTTCGAGCAGTGGCTGGACGTGGAGCGCGCGCGTCTCGGCCAGCGTTACGCGACGTCGCTCGAGTCACTGGCGGAGGCCAGCGAAGCGCGCGGCGACTTTGGCGCGGCCGCGGCGTGGTGGCGCAAGCTCGCCACTCACGATGCCTACAGCGGCCGCATCGCTCTGCGACTGATGCGCGCGCTCGAGGCCGCCGGCGATCGCGCTGGCGCGCTCAGACACGCGCGCGTACACGCGGCGTTGCTACAGGAAGAATTCGAAGCGAAGCCGGATCCCGAAGTGATGTCATTCGCCGAGCGACTGCGCGTCGAACCGCCGGCACGCGTGGGGCCGGAGCCGGCCAACCTTGGGGCCGCGCCGTCAGCTCCTCCCGCGGCTGCGACGACCACCGTGAACGCGCCGCCGCTGCCGCGGGTGAAACGATCAGCCGTTGGCTACGCCGTCGCCGGTGCGTTCCTGCTGATTCTTACCGTGCTCGGTGTGTACGGTCGGCCCTACGTCCGATCTTCCGCGCCGGCCGCAGTGCGCACACTGGCGGTCATGCCGTTCGTAAACATGAGCGCGGATCCGGAGAACACGTACTTCAGCGATGGGCTGAGCGAGCAGATCATCACCGTGCTCAGTCGCATTGACAGGTTACGCGTAGTGGCGCGCACATCATCATTCGCACTGCGGGACCGGAAACTCGATGTGCGCACGATCGGCGATACGCTCGATGTCGGCGCCGTGCTGGAGGGCAGCGTGCGCAAAGACGGCAATCGTCTCAAGGTGACGGCGCAGCTGATCGACGCCGAGACTGGCTATCACATGTGGTCGGAGGAGTACGATCGCGAGCTGCGGGACATCTTCGCCATGCAGGAAGAAATTGCGCAAGCGATTGCGGACGCGCTCGAGCTGCGGCTGCCGCGCCGCGTCGCGACGCGCGCCCGACACACGCCCAGTCTCGAGGCGTACGATCTCTATCTGCGCGGTTTGTTCCTGCGCGGCAATCTGTCGGTCGATGCGTTGCAGCAAGCGACGGAGCTCTTCAATCGCACCATCGAGCTGGAGCCCGACTTCGCCCTCGCCTACGCGGCGAAAGCGACCGTCATCGCGCCCCGCATTTACTTCCGTCACGTTCCGCTCGAGCAGGGCGTGCGGGACATGCGCGACGCGGTGGCGCGTGCGCTCGCGCTCGACGCCGAACTGGGTGAGGCACAGGCGGCGCTCGGCGTGTTGAAGCTGTTCTTCGACTGGGACTGGACGGGTGCGGAGAAAGCATTGCGGCGCGCCATCACGCTCAACTCCAGCGATCCGCACGCCTACCACATGCTCGCCAACTATCTGCGCGCGATGAACCGCGTACCGGAAGCGATCGAGGCGCGATTGCGATCGGTTCAGCTCGATCCGTTGAATGCGCGTACGGCGATCATACTCGGCAATGATTACGCGGCCGCGGATCGATTCGATCTGGCCATCACCGAATACCAGCGCGCCATCCGGCTAGACCCCTCGAGCGCGCTCGCGCTCGGCCGCGGGCCCGCTCTACCGGCCGGGCCTGCGGTGGGCTACCTGAAGCAGGGGCGTTATGAGGTAGCCGTCGACGAATA
>JBBDWZ010000025.1:0-8858 GCA_040902615.1 Gemmatimonadota bacterium
CTCGATCCGCACCGCGGGCGTCTTGCCTCAGAAACCAACCCAGGAGCAGCTATGCCGCGCCGCCTACCCGCACGGTTGAATCCGTTCATCCTGCTCGCTTTCACCGCCAGCCCGCTCGTGGCCCAGGCGCCGCCGCCCGAGTCGAACGGCAACGGCGTCACTCGCCTGCTGCGCAATCCGAGCATGAGCGCGACCGGCATTGCCTTCGAGTACGCCAATGACATTTGGGTCGCGCCGCGCACCGGAGGTGATGCCCGGCGCATTACCAGCTTCCAGGGCCAGGAAACCGACCCGCACTTCTCACCCGATGGCCAATGGCTCGCGTTCAGTGCGCAGTATGGCGGCAATGTGGATGTCTACGTCGTACCCGCGGAAGGCGGCGAGCCCAAACGCCTGACCTGGCATCCGGGTGGTGATGTGGTGACCGGCTGGACGCATGACGGGCGGCGCATTGTATTCGCATCGGGCCGCACCAATGCGCCGTCAGGCACGAAGTTCTGGACGGTCAATCTCGAGGGCGATTTCCCGCAGGCGTTGCCGATGCCGCGCGCGTACCAGGGCGCAATGTCGCCGGACGGGCGGCGCTTCGCCTATCGCATGCCTTCGTCGTGGGATGAAGAGCGCCGCAACTACCGCGGCGGTCAGAACAAGGCCATCTGGATTCTGGACCTCGACGATTACGATCTGGAAGAGATCAAGCCGTGGGATCGCTCGAAGGAAACCAATCCGGTCTGGGTCGGCCAGAACGTGTACTTCCTGTCCGATCGCGATGGCGCGACCAATGTGTGGGGCTACGACACGCGCACCAAACAGCTGCGTCAGTCGACCCGCTTCAAGGACCTCGACGTGAAATCGCTGGGCACCGATGGCAAGTCGCTCGTGCTCGAGCAGGCCGGCTATTTGTGGACGCTCGATCCCGCGACCAACGCGCAGCCGAAACGACTCGACATCACGGTGCGTGGTGACTTCGCCTGGATGATGCCGCGCTGGGAAGACATCTCGCCCCGCCTGACCAACGCGCAGCTATCGGCAACGGGCAAGCGCGTCGTGTTCGAAGCGCGCGGTGACATCTTCACCGTGCCGACCGAGCGCGGCGCGGACTGGCGCAACCTGACCAGTACGCCCGGCACTGCCGAGCGCACACCGTCATGGTCGCCGGATGGACAGTGGGTCTCGTACTTCAGCGATGCGAGTGGCGAATACAAGCTGATCATCGCGCCGCAGGATGGCGCCGGCACAAAACGCGAGATCGCGCTTTCCGATCCCAAGTTCTACTACACGGTGTCGTGGTCACCGGACTCGAAGAAGCTGCTATTCACCGATACCGACCTGCGCGTCTGGCTGGTCGATGTCGCCAGCGGCAAACCTACGCACATCGATACCGATGCGTGGATGGTGCCGACGCGCTCGGTCGATCCGGTGTGGAGCCCCGACTCGCGCTGGATCGCGTATGCAAAACGACTCGACAACCTGCTGCACGCAGTCTTCGTCTACAATCTCGAAACCGGCCAGAAGCATCAGCTCACCGACGGTTTCTCCGATGCGACCTCGCCCGCCTGGGACGCGTCCGGCAAATACCTGTACTTCTTCGCCGGGACCAACTTTGGTCTCAATACGGGCTGGCTGGACATGACCTCGTACGATCGCCCGAGCAGCCGAGGCATCTACTTCGCCGTGCTCAAGAAGGGCGAGCCATCTCCTCTCTTACCGCCACGTGGTGATGAGGCCGTTGCGTCGGTCACGCCGGCACCGCGCGACTCGGCAACGGGCGGGGGCGGAGGCGGGGGAACTGCGGCAGCGCGGCCGGCTCGTGCAGTTCGGGTCGATATCGACTTTGACGGCATCAACAATCGCATCCTCGCGTTGCCGGTGCCGGAGCGTGACTACCGGTCTCTGCAGGCTGGTGTCGAGGGGCAGGTGTTTTACATCGCACCGGGCGCCGGTGCTGAAGGTGGCCGCGGTGGTGGAGCGGGTGGCGGCGGCGCATCGCTGCAGCGCTACAACCTGCGCGAACGTGAAGGCCGCGAGCTTGTGGGCGGCGTGCAGTCGTACACACTGTCCGCGGATCGGAAAAAGCTGCTGGTACGTTCGGGAGCCAACTGGAGTGTAGTCGACAGTGATCGTGCACCACCGGCCGCGAACGCCGGCCGCATCGACGTCGCCGCCCTGCGCATGCGCGTCGATCCACGTGCCGAGTTCAAGCAGATGTTCAGCGAGGGCTGGCGCTTCCAGCGCGATTACCTGTACGTCGACAACATGCACGGTGTCGATTACGCCAAGACCAAGGCGCTGTACGAGCCGCTGCTCGAGCACGTCGCGCATCGCTCGGACTTCAATTACCTGCTGGACTGGATGGGCGGCGAGATCGCCGTGGGTCACTCATACGTGCGCGGCGGTGACATGCCCGATGTGCCGAACGTGGCAGTCGGTCTGCTGGGTGCCGATCTCGAGATCGCGAATGGACGCTATCGCATCGCGAAGATCTATCGCGGCGAAAGCTGGAACCCCGGATTGCGCTCGCCACTGTCGGAACCCGGCGTCGAAGTCAACCCGGGCGAATACCTGCTCGAGGTGAATGGTGTTGCGATCCGCGCGCCGGAGGAGCCGTACAAACACTTCGAGGGCCTGGCCAATCGTCAGGTCACGATTCGCGTCGGGCCGAATCCGAATAACGATGGCTCTCGGGTGCTCACGGTCGTGCCGGTCGGCACGGAAGGGCAGCTGCGCCAGCGCGAGTGGATGGAAGACAATCGCAAGCTGGTCGACAAGCTCAGCGGCGGTAAGCTCGCGTACGTGTGGCTGCCGAACACAGGTCAGGGTGGCTATACCAACTTCAATCGCTACTACTTCGCGCAGCAGAACAAGGAAGGCGCAGTCATCGACGAGCGATTCAATGGTGGTGGCTCCGCCGCCGACTACATCGTAGAGATGATCATGCGCCGGCCTCACGGCTACTTCAACAACCCGGTCGGCGATCGCAAGATGTTCACATCACCCGCCGCCGGCATCTGGGGACCGAAGGTCATGATCATTAACGAGATGGCGGGCTCGGGCGGCGATCTCATGCCGTTCATGTTCCGCTACTATGGCGTTGGCCCGCTGATCGGCACACGCACATGGGGCGGCCTGGTGGGCACGTGGGACACGCCGCAACTGGTCGATGGTGGCAGTATGATCGCGCCGCGCGGCGGTTTCCTCGACATCAGCGGCAAGTGGGCCGTCGAAAACGATGGCGTGCCGCCCGACATCGAGATCGAGATGACGCCCAAAGACGTGATCGCCGGCCGCGATCCGCAACTCGAGCGTGCAGTTTCGGAGGCGATGAAGCTGCTGGAGACCAAAGCATTCAAGCGCATGGTTGAGCCGCCGCCGCCGGTTTACTACCGCAGGCCAGGCGGAAATCAGTAAGGTGGAGGAACGGCCCTAGTCCTGGTCCTGAGGACTAGGGAAGCTCTGAACAAGTCGGCTGCAGTATGGTGGAGACAAGCGCGGCAGACTTGTTCAGGAGCTTCCCTAGAGGGCTGAACTCGGTTTCGAAACCGTGCCGTTATGTGCATCTTCATGCCTTGAATCCCCTCCGGAGTTTACCCATGAAACGATGGATGTTTGCCGCTGCTGGCTTGTGCCTCGTGTGGTCTGCGGTTTCGACGGCTGGTGGACATGCACAAGTCCCACTCAATGCCGATGCAGTGAAGGGCATTGCCCTGCGCTCGATTGGACCGGGACTGGTGACCGGCCGCATCGCCGACATCGAGATCGATCCAAAGAATACCAACGTATGGTATGTGGCCAGCGCATTTGGTGGGCTTTGGAAGACCATAAATCGTGGTGTCACGTTCACGCCCATCTTCGATGACGGGCCGTTCACGCTCTGCTGCGTCGTGATCGATCCCAGGAACTCCGACATCGTCTGGCTGGGCTCGGGTGAGAACCACAGCCAGCGCAGTGCACACTTCGGTGACGGCGTCTACAAGTCAACAGACGCGGGCAAGACCTGGAAGCGGGTTGGCCTCGAGAACTCGGAGCACATCGGCAAGATCGTAATCGATCCGCGCAACTCGAACACGGTATGGGTTGCGGCGCAGGGTCCGCTGTTCTCGGCGGGCGGCGAACGCGGCTTGTTCAAGACGACGGACGGCGGCCAGAGCTGGTCGACTGCTCTCGAGATCAGCGACAATACCGGCATCACCGATCTCGTGATCGATCCGAAAAACCCGAACCTAATGCTCGCGTCCGCTTATCAACGGCGACGTCACGTTGGTCAGGCGATTGGTGGCGGTCAGGAGGCCGGCATTTTCCGCTCGACCGATGGTGGCCGCAACTGGAACAAGGTGACGCGCGGCATGCCGACCGTCGACATCGGGCGCGTCGCGCTGGCCGTCGAAGCGCGCAAAAACCCAACCGAGTATTACGCACTGGTCGAAGCGGCCGCAGGCAATTCCGGCTTCTATCGGTCGACTGATGGTGGCGCGAGCTGGACGCGCTTCGGTAAGAGTGCTCCTGGACAGGGCCGCGGCGGCGGTGGTGGCGGCGGGCGTGGTGCTGGTGCGGATACAGCGGCGGCCGGTCGCGCTGGCGGCCCGCCACCGCCCAACTGGTTTGCCGGCGGCACCGGCCAGTACTACTCGGAGCTGTTCATCGATCCGCATCGTGTGGGTACCATCTACGCGGTCGCAACCAACATGCAGCGCAGCACGGATGGCGGCTCGACCTGGAGCGGTGTGCCGTGGGATCAGGGTCAAACTCCCCCGGCGATTCACGTCGACCATCACGATGTGACGTTCGATCCGGTCGACCAGGACCACATTCTGGTTGGCAACGACGGTGGTGTGTACGAGACCTACGATCACGGCGCGACCTGGCGTTTCTTCACAAACCTGCCGATCACGCAGTACTACCGCGTTGGCATCAACAACGCAAAGCCGTTCTACTACGTGTGCGGCGGCACGCAGGACAACTTCTCGCAGTGCGGCCCCTCGCGTACCACCAACAACTGGGGCATTCGCACCAGTGACTGGTTCATTATCGCGGGCGGTGATGGGTTCCAGGCACGCGGCGACCTGCAGGACCAATACACGTTCTACGGCGAATCGCAGAACGGCGGCCTTTCGCGGTTCGACCTGCGCACCGGCCGCGGTCAGAGCATCAATCAGGCGTGGAGGGGACGCGGCGGGCGCGGCGGCGGCGATGATGATTCCGGCGCACCGCCACCAGACTCTGCAGGTCGCGCTGGCGGTGCCGGCGCCGATACAGCGGCAGCGGGCCGCGCGGGCCGCGGTGGCGCACCCGGGCGTGGAGGCGGCGGTGGCGGCGGCGGGGCGGCCGCGGCGGTGGTGATCGCACGAACTGGGATGCGCCATTCATCCTGAGCCCGCATTCGTCGACCCGTTTGTATTTCGGCACACAATACGTTTATCGCACCGATGATCGCGGCGACAACTGGATTCGCATCAGCCCCGACCTCTCGCGCAACCTGCGTCGCGATACGTTGCCGATCATGGGCAAGGTGTGGCCGGCCGGCTCGGTTGCCCTGAACGGTTCCACCACCGCACTCAGCAACATCGTGACGCTGGATGAATCGCCGCTGCTCGAGGGTCTGCTCATTGCCGGCACTGACGATGGACTGGTGCAGATCTCGGAAGATGCGGGCGCCAACTGGCGCCGGATCGAAGACTTCCCGGGTGTACCGAAATACACCTATGTCACCGATGTGCTGGCATCACCCCGTGACGTCAACACCATCTTCGTCACGCTCAACAACTGGCAGCGCGGTGATTACAAGCCGTACGTCGTGAAGAGCAACGACCGCGGCCGCACCTGGAGCAATATCAGCGGCGACCTGCCCGCGCGTCATGACGTGTGGTCGATCGTGCAGGACAAGGTGAACGCGGACCTGTTGTTTGTCGGCACGGAGTTCGGCCTCTTCTTCACGCCGAATGGCGGACGGCAGTGGGTCCAGCTCAAGGGCGGCGTGCCCAACGCGCAAGTGCGTGATGTCGTGATTCAGGAGCGTGAATCCGATCTGGTGATGGCTACCTTCGGGCGTGGTTTCTACATCCTCGACGACTACTCCGCGCTGCGCCAGATCACCGCGCAGACACTGGCGGAAGAGGCGCGCCTGTTCCCGCTGCGTCACGCCTACTCGTATCAACCCGGCGGTATCGCTCCAGCAGGCGCCGCCGGTGTTGGATCCCTGTCCGGCAACTACACCACGCCCAATCCGCCGGTTGGCGCCTGGATTACCTACAACGTGAGAGAAACGTATCCGGCGGATACAAAGCTGGTGCTCACCATCACCGACAATAACGGCAATCAGGTGCGCAACTGCGAGCTGGATAAGACTGTCGGCTTGCGTCGGTTCGTGTGGGGCCTGACCACTGATCCTGCGCCGGCGGCGGACAACGCCAATCGTGGCGGCGGTGCTGGTGGTCGCGGTCGCGGCGGCGCAGCGGGCGGGGCCCCCGCACCCCTGCCGGCAACCACGACTCCCGCCGCGCCCCCACCAAGTCAGCCCCACGCCCGAGGCCGCGGGGGTGGCGGTGGTGGACGTGGAGGCGGTGGCGGCGGTACGCGCGTTGCGCCCGGATTCTATCGTGCTTCGATCGGCAAAATGGTGGGCACGGCGGTCACACCGATTGGGCCGTTGCAGTCGTTCTCGGTGCTGCCGTTACCAGAGGCGCCGGCACGTTGATGCATCGAGCTGGAGCGAGGAGGAACCCAATGCCTCCTCGCTCGTCGACAGGTTCGATCCAGCGCTTACAGGTCGCGGGGCCAGAGTGCCGGCGAGGTCTGCAGCTTCACCGCTCCGAAGTCCCGCACATCCAGCGTCGCGATCGCCTCCGCATCATGGCGCTCGGCAATCGCCAGCACGACGGCATCGACTAATCCCAACTCCAGATCACGGTATCGATCGTTGAGTTGTCGCGCACGCAGCAAATCGGCCGGCCTGCCCCACTCGATGGCGTACCGAGACTCCGCGACGTCGCGCAGAAATGCACGCTCCGCATCGACACTTACGTGGGTTGCCAGCAGATAGTCGATTTCTGGCAGAATGGCCCAGGGCAGGATCCAGGCATCCGGATCCCTTTCGTACGCGCGCAGCAAGGCCTCGTGGTGTCGGTCGTCGGAGTCGATCAAGGCAATGACCGCGCCGGTGTCGGCTACGATCACGAGTCGCCGAAGCCCTTCAGCAATTTCTCCGCTTGCTCCGAGACTGTTTTCCGACCACTTCGGAACGCACCGAGCGTGCGCGGCCGTTTCGGCGCCGCCCGGCGCGCTGCGTACTCCGCGACCGCCTCGCGGATCAGTTCAGCCGCGGAACGGCCTTCGGCCTGGGCCAATGCCTGCAACCTCCGGTAATCGGCAGCCGGAAGATACACTGTGGTCTTGGTGGGTTCCTCCATATGGTTACCATATATGGTAAACTCTTCGGTGTCAACTGGACAGAACCGGCCAGCCGGCGTGCGCGGTTACTTCAGGTCAACCGCTTCCAGGTGTTTCTTCAATGCATCGAAGCAGCCACGATCGGGCGCATCGCGACGGGCATTCGTGTACGCGTAAATCGCAACGGCGCCTTTCACCAGTCGAAACACCGTGCTGCCGCCCCCATAACTCTTTTGGAACGTTTCAGTCTCCGGTGTCGTGAGGTCGCGCCGGAACCGTAGTGCATACACACCGATCTGCGGCGAGCCACCCTCTTCTAAATATGATGCTGTATAACCCGCGGCGACCGGCCGCTCCGCCGCGACGCCTGCACCGGTTGCATACATGTGCACGATCGAAATCGAAACTGAGTCGGTCACGATCGCCGGGTTGTGACCATACAGTGCATCCTTGCCGATAGCCGGACGCAACCTGCAACTCGCCGGCAGTGCAGTGGGCGGCGGTGTGAGCCGCTGCAGGATGTCGGCTTCCTGGCTCATTGCATTCCCGCGCAGGTTTGCCGCGAGCACCATTGCGCAGGCTATTGATACGGCAGCACCGGTTTTCAGCATGACGACTCCAGGCTTTGCATGTTGCTCAGTGCGACGTTCTGATGGTTGACCCATTATTGCGTCGGAATCAGGGCGCCGCCAACTCTACCGTCGGGAAATATGTCCGGTAGCGGACCGGGTCACGCGTGAGCAGCAGCAGGTCGCTGATCGCTGCATGCGCGCCAATAAAAAAATCCGGCAGTGGTCGCTCCCGCTTTCCGCCTCGGCGCCGGTATTTCAGGAACGCTTTCCCGGCCAGGAACCCAGCCTCGTACGGCAGCGGATCACGCCGGAAAAAGGCCGGTGATAGCGCCTCCTCCAGATCCTCGATCCGGGAAAACCCCACCGAAACCTCCGCGTATACAATCGGATTGATCAACAGAATCCGCTCTTCGGCAAACTCGGCCAAGCGCCGCGACGACCAGTCGAACCACCTGGCATCTTCGGTCAGCACGTCGAGCAGCACGTTGCTGTCGACCAAAACTGCCCTCACTTCGAACGCTTTTTCGGCCGCGGTTTCGCCGGCACCCGAGTCAGTGCCATGATATCATCGGTGCTCATGCGCGTGGTTGCCCGACCCCGCAGCGCCGCCACGACTCGCTTTCCTCGGCGCAAGCGCGGTTGCTCCGCCTTTCGGATGCGGACCGCATTGCCATCGATCTCGAAGGTGACATCGGTCTCCGGCAGCAGGCCCAACCGCTCCCTGATCTCCTGCGGGATCGTGACCTGCCCCTTGCTGGTAATTCGCATACGATTCTCCTTTCTTACTGGTAAGAGTAATACTGGCCCAGCCAGGTGAGCAACCCGGTCTGCCGGAAACAGGATCAGGTTTAGAACAAGGACGTTGAAGGCGAGTGCGTTCGGGTTTTTCGGGGGTTCGGGGTT
>JBBDWZ010000026.1:0-8792 GCA_040902615.1 Gemmatimonadota bacterium
CGCGATCATGCCTGGACGCATCCTGGGAGCATCATGAGCACTGTGCCCACGGTTTCGCCTGATCTGCCATCCGCCAGGTGGCGCGCGATTCTGAAAATCCTGAAGCGCATGCCACAGGCGGGCATGAGTCGGGGGTTTGGCCGTATCGCGGACACACCCATTCCGGAAGGGCTGCGGCCGCGCGTGTTGACCACCGTGATCAGTGCGCTTGGCATCGATGCCGGTGAAGCCGAGCTGCCGCTCGCAAATTACCGCACGATCAACGAATTCTTTGTCCGCCGATTGAAGCCTGGCCTGCGCAGCTGGCCGCAGCACGAGATGGTGGCGGCGTCACCGGTCGATGCCATTGTTGGGCAGAGTGGTTTCGTGTTGGATGGACAACTCGTGCAGGCCAAGGGCCGCTTCTACACGGCCGCCGAGCTGCTGGATGAGCCGGAGACTGCCAAACGATTCAATGGCGGCGCCTTCATCACGCTGTATTTGAGCCCCCGGCACTACCATCGCATTCACACGCTGTGTTCAGGTGTGATTCCGATGGCTCGCCATGTACCGGGTGCGCTGCTGCCGGTCAATGCAGCCGCATCGCAGCACGTCGACCGCCTGTTTGCGCGCAACGAGCGCTTGATCTGCTACATCGATGGTCCGTTCGGAATGGTCGCCGTCGTAGCGATCGGAGCGTATAACGTGGGCCGCATTTCGGCCGCCTTCGATTCAAACTGGTCGGGTCAAACGGGTGTTACCAATCGCAAGGCCGCCCGAGCGGAGACGCGTCAATACGACCCGCCTATCCCGGTGAAAGTCGGGGACGAGATCATGGCTTTCCATCTGGGCTCAACCGTCGTCCTCCTCTTCGAGCCACGGCGCGCAAATCTGTATTCCGCCCTACTTCCCGGCGTGGAAGTCCGTGTGGGAGAACCGATCGCGCGCGGGAGATAGCGAGGCCGTTTCCGTCTCCCTCCCATTCCCCTCAACCCTTCCGCTTCCCCTCGCCCTCATCCTCTTCCTTGATCTTTCTCCACTGGCCTTGGGATTGCTCAATAGGGGCGCCAGGCACCTCTAAAGGAGCGCATCATGCTTTGGAAGGGCGGACGTAGAAGTACCAACGTGTCGGACCGGCGCGGGATGAGCGGAGGCGTGATCGGCGGCGGTATCGGCGCAGTGGTCATTGCACTGATTGCGTTGTTCCTCGGAATCAACCCGGATGATATCCCGCAGACTACCGCACCACCGACCAGTGAGCAGAGCGGCGCGAGCGCGGGCATGAACGATGAAGCGCGCGAATTCATTGAAGTTACGCTCGGCTACACCGAAGATGCCTGGAACGAGGTATTCCAGGGCGCGGGCCGCGATTATCCAGAGCCCAAACTCGTGATCTTCGACGGCTCGACGTCGACCGCGTGCGGCTTCGGTCAGACCGCAATGGGACCGTTCTATTGTCCGCGTGACGCCACCGTCTACATCGACCTGGCGTTTTACCGGGATCTGAAGGAGCGGTTTAGCGCGCCCGGCGATTTTGCGCAGGCGTACGTGATCGCGCACGAAGTCGGGCATCACGTGCAGAACGCACTGGGTGTGCTCGAGCGTGCCCAGTCGGGTGGCTCGGGACCCGACTCCGATGCTGTGCGGGTCGAGCTACAGGCGGATTGCTACGCAGGGATCTGGGGCAATCACGCCGCGAAGCGCAAAGTATTGCAGCCGGGAGACCCGGAAGAAGCGTTGGCCGCCGCTGCGGCCATTGGCGATGATCGTTTGCAACAGCAAACGCAGGGACGTGTAGCACCGGAATCGTTCACACACGGCAGCTCCGAGCAGCGTGCTCGCTGGTTCCGCCGCGGCTTCGACACCGGCGATATCCGGCAGTGTGACACGTTCGGCTCAGCAACGTTGTAGCGACGAGCGACGAGCGCTCCTCGCTCGTCGCTTTTCAAACCATCGCAACCGGTGCGTGCAGGAACGGCTGTTCGGCGGGGTTGTAACCGGCCGAAAGCTTGAGTGACGCCTTGCGCAGCGGTGCCGCGTGGTTGAGCAACTGGAGCGACTGATCGCGCAGCGCGCGCCCGAGCGGATTGGTCCAGCCCGCGATGCGGCCGCCCAGCAATGCCGCGTTCTGAATCCGGGTCACGAATGGACGACGCAGTTGCTCGTACCGGCGGCCGGCTTCGCGCCAACTCTGCGAGCTCGCGGCTTCCGCCAGCAGATTGACCAACACCAGCGCATCCACCATTGCGCAGTTGGCGCCCTGCCCGAGATTGGGCGTCATCGCGTGTGCGGCATCGCCCAGCAGAAACACGCCATTACGCTGCCATCGATCGACGCGCAGATCGGCCAGCTCATCGTAGACCGCGCTGCTCCAGTCGGGCAGCGACCGGATCAGTGTGGCGATCGGCTCGCCGAAATCGTCCCAGCTGCGCACCCAGGCATCGAGCCCGCCTTTCAGAATCGTCTGCCACTGGCCGAGCGGGACGGAGCAGAAGACGTAGGTACGGTTGCCGGGCAATGCGAAGGCGCCCGCGCGCCGACCGTCCGGATGCCAATATTCGCCGATCCGGGATGGCTGCGGGTGTGCGATCGGCGATACGATCCGCAGATAGGCCTCGCCAATCGCACGCTTCTTCGACTTGAATCCCAATTGATCACGCACGATGGAATTGATGCCGTCGCAGGCAAACACGAGTGGGGCTTCCACCGCCGTGCCGCTGCTGAAGGTCAATCGAACGCCACCGGGCTGCCATTCCGCTCTCGTGCAGCGCGCATCGAAGTGGAATTGCGTGCCGAGGCTGCGTGCAGACTTTGCGAGGATCTCGTGCAGATCGTAACGCAGCGCAACCGCGAACCCCGCATGCGGAATGTCAACCTCGCGGAAATCCGCGCGGGTCACGGTTCGGCCCGGCGGCGCTTCCACACCAGCCTGCAGCGTGATCGCAATGCATTTGCGGAACGATTCGAGCAGGCCGAGCGCATCGAGCACGTGAAGTCCGTTGCTCTGGATGCCGACTGCACCACCGACTTTCTCGAAGCCCGGCGCCTGCTCGTAGATGGAGCAGTCGAAGCCGGCGCGGCGTGCCGCAATCGCTGCAACCAGACCGGCCGGTCCAGCGCCGACGATGACCAGCCTGCGTGCCGGACGAGTCACCGTCGTTCTGCAACTATGCGAGCGCGAATGATCGAGTCGACCAGCGGAAACTCGCGGTCGATGTAGGCATTGCCTTCTTTCACCAGGCGGACCGGGTCGGGACCGGTGCCACGCGGCGGTCCGTCTCCGTAACCCTTGTACAAGCTGTCCACTGCTTCCATGCCCTGAATGATTTCGCCAAAAGGAGCAAACCCCGATTCATCGAGCCGGCGGTTCATTCCGAAGTTGATGAACACCTGCGTGGTCCGCGTGTTGGGCGCGCCGAACGCGAACGTGACGGCGGGGCGGGTATTGGGCCGCAATACGGGATCATCGAGTATGCATTGCCGCGCCCAGGCCTGGCTGACTGCGGGATCCCCATTGACACCCCACTGCACGACAAAGCCATCAAGCACGCGGAAGAAACGATTGCCATCGTAGAAGCCGTTACGGACCAGGTTGTAAAAGCGGTCAGCGCCGCGCGGTGCCCAGTCGCGCACTACCTGTACGAAGAAGTCGCCGCGGCTGGTTTCGAATCGGGCGATGAACGAATCGGGCGCGACACCACGGAAAGCGCTATCACCGGGACTGGTCAGAAGCGAGGAACCGATCGGCGCGTCGGTCGAGCAGCCGGTTCGATCGGTGCATGCCATGAGCCAGGCAAGCGCGAGAACCAGCGCGAGTGGCTTCACGAGCGTGGGGCTTCACCACCGTCCGGGCCATAAAACATGACCCAGGTTGCGAAGCCATCCGTGAAGTCCTCGAAGCGGTGTGGCTGCCCGGCCGCCGCAAAAAGCAGATCGCCAGGGCCGACACGAATGCGCTGTTGGCCATCGAAGAATTGCCCGCTGCCGCTGGCAATGACGTAAATCTCATCCTGCGTGTGCGGGGTCTGCGGGTCGTGTCCGCGCGGAGCGTACAGCTTGATGGTCAGGGTACAGTGGCGGAACAGCTCAACCGAGCGGGCAGTGGTTTGCGCCGCTGCCGCAGCGAGGGCAGCGCTGAGTGGAAAGTGTGCGGTGTTCACGGCAATCAGTATTGCCGCACGAGATCATTGCCGCAACGCTCGACGCGTGTGCCTGACCATACGGAAGAAATGCGCGACATGCTGCAGCGGCTTGATGTTGCTCTTCTCATCGGCGTAAATGGTGCGAATCGGCACCCACTCGAGCGGCCAGCCCTTTTTCACGCAGACCACGATCATGTCCATCTCGAACTCGAAGCCACGCTCGCCACTGCCCAATACGGCTTCCATCATACGCCGGCTCAGCAGTCGATAGCCGGACTGATTGTCGCGGACGGTCCGGCCCATTGCCCAGGAGAACGCTTGTCGGCCCACCGTGTTGGCAATGCGGCGAACCGCTGGCATCTGCGAGAAATTCCGGGCGCCAATGATCAGGTCCGCTTTTGTGGCCTGATACTTTTCGAGGAATTTCGGGATTTCGTCAGGATCATGCTGGCCGTCGGCATCGAGCGTGATCACGGCCGCCTGCCCATTGTCCAGCGCATGGCGAAATCCAAGCTGGAGCGCCATACCCTTGCCCTGGTTCGGGATCTGGTCGATCACCAGCGCGCCAGCCTGACGCGCAACATCCGCAGTTTTGTCCCTCGAGCCGTCATTCACAACCACAACCGGTACGAATCGACGCGCGCGCGCAACAACATCACCGACAAAACGATCCGCGTTGTACGCTGGGATCAAGGCTATGACGTTTTCCATGGCGCAATTCCGGCTCGGGACGGTGCGGTTGGAGCAGGACCCGTTCCATCAGCGATTCAAACCATCCCGGCGAATGCAGCCGCCACAAATGACTTGTGCCCGCCGTCGGGCGGCATGATCTTGGGTTCCCGAGGGGCGTACCCCGCGACCCTCAGCGCATCATTCGTTCGACTGTATCATGAGAATCAATCGAGTCAGCGATGTCATGCAGCGTGATGAGGTCATGGACCTGATCCAGGACTTCGATGCGCTTGCATTGAAGCTGGGGACGCCTGCACCGAAACGCCGCCGCTACTACCACACAACCCGGCCCATCACGCCGTTCCTGTATATGACCAACGACGGCAAGCTGGTACCACCGCGGCGTCTGCCATCGTCGCGGTCACGGCGTCTGTTGAAAGCGATTGTAGTCGGGGTCTTCGTGGTGGTTGCCGCGGCCTGCGGCGTTCTGATCGCCTAACGGCCGCGGCGTTTCCGCAGTGCTCTCTCTTTTTCGTACCGCAGCTGCCGCTCGAAATCGTGGAGCCAATCTTCTGCTTCATGCCGTAACTCCTCCGAACTTACCACGCCTTCACGCATGGTCCGCTCGATGAATTTCTCGAGCAGCTCACGTGCCTGTGGATGCACGCTCTCGGCGCGCTTGAACACGTCCTCGAGCACGTGCGTCTGGTTTTCGACGGTGCGCCCCAGACCGCGCAGTGCACCGGTGATCCAGCCCAGGACGCCACCATCGGAGGGGCAGACCGTTTCGGGCTCGGTGCCTTCGATGAAGATCTCGCTGGCCGGTTCCTCATAACGCGGCCAGCAGCCGGACTCGAGTATGAGTCCGGTTTCGGGATCGACATTGCGATGCACGACGCCATTGGGCACTTCGAAGTCGCCAGGATCGCGATTGTCGGCGTAATACCGGCGCATGATGCGGCCCCAGACCGGAGCGGCCAGCCTGCCGCCGCTGGCATTGCCGGTGATCGCGCGTCGCTGATCGAAGCCAATCCAGACCGCCCCAACCAGCTCGGGCGTGTAACCGACGAACCAGGCGTCGGTGCCATCATTCGTGGTGCCGGTCTTGCCGGCGGCAGCTGCGTAATAGCCGGCGCTGCGCACGCCCGTACCCGTGCCGTGGTTGACTGCGTCGCGCAGCATGTGCGTGATGACATAAGCGACGCGCGGGTCCATCGCGTCGCCGGTGATCTTCGGCTCCGTGGACCACAACACGTCACCGTCTTCGTCCTCGACGCGGACCACGAAGCGTGCTTCCTCGGGTCGGCGACCAAGTCCGGGGAATACCGTGTAGGCGAGGGCCAGATCGATGGGACTGGTTGCGACCGTACCCAATGACATGGATGGGTGCGTGCTCAGTTCGCCCTTGATGCCGGCCTTCAGGGCGGTCGCTTTCACATCATCGAGGCCGACTGCATCCGCGATGTTGATGGTCGGCACGTTGCGCGATTCGATCAAGGCCTGACGCATCGAAACCTGGCCGTAGAACTCACCATCGTAATTGCGCGGCTCCCACACCACCGTGCGTGACATCTCGCGACGGATGGGCAGATCCGGAATGTGCTGGCTCGGGAAAAAGCCTTCATTCAATGCGCTGGCATAAACGAACGGCTTGAATGCGCTGCCGATCTGCCGCTGACTCTGGGTTACGCGGTTGAATGGCGAGTCCAGGAAATCACGGCCGCCGACCAGCGCGCGCACATCGCCGGTACGAACGTCCACCACGACGGCCGCGCCCTGGACGTACCGCGTGCCGTCCTCATCGGAACTGCCCGCGGACGCGTACTTCGGCCCGTTGAGCCGGCCCAACGCGCCGGCTTCGAGTGTACGCAACTGACGGGAGACTTCCTCTTCCGCCGCGCCCTGTGCGCGCGTGTCGAGCGTGGTGAAGACCTTCAGCCGCCGCTCGTACACCGCATCGCCGAAGCGGTCCTCCATCATCCGGCGGATGACATCGACATAGTAGGGCGCAAACCCGTCGTCATTGCTGCCGCGTCGCGGCTTGGATGACACGCGCAACGCGGCTCCGCGCGCACCCGCCGCTTCCTTGGCGGTAATCCGATCCTGCGCGAGCATCAGTGCGAGCACCAGGTTGCGTCGCTCTTTGGCTCGAGTAGCGCGGCGGCGGGGATCATAATGCGCAGGCGCTTTCGGCAGCGCGGCCAGCATTGCGGCCTGCGAGAGCAGAAGATCCTTCGCCGGCTTCTTGTAGTACTGCTGGGCGGCCGCTTCGATGCCGTAGGCACCATTGCCGAAGTAGATGTGGTTCAGATACAGCTCGAGGATTTCGTCCTTCTCGAATTTGCGTTCGATTGCGCGCGCGACCCGGACCTCGAGCAGCTTGCGCCGCACCGACCGTTCCTGCCCTGGCAACTGCTTGGGGAAAAGGTTGCGCGCCAGCTGCATCGTGATCGTGCTCGAGCCCTGGGCAAAACCGCGTGCCTTCACATTGGCGAGTACTGCGCCCAAAACGCGCTTCCAGTCGACGCCATTGTGATCGTAGAAACGCTTGTCTTCAACAGCCAGGAACGCCTGAGGCACGTGTTTGGGAAGTTTGTTCAGGGCAACGACCTGGTAGCGGACCGGAGCCAGATCGGCAAAGCGCTTGCCGTTACGATCCAGCAGCAGCGTGGCACCATCGGGCTGATAAGCCGTGAGCCGGGCCACTTTCGGGCAGCCCATGATGCCGCAGCGCTGCCAGGTGACGCCGAGCAGCACGAGCGCGCAGGCGGCCGCAATCAGCACGTGCCGCGTCTGCACGCGATCGAGCCTGAGCCGCGTACCCCAACGCTCGAGGGTCGGTCGAGCTCGGAGCCAACGTTGTTGGATTGCATTGCGCGCCGCGTGGACGCGCCCTGGGCGGAGAGAATCAGTCACGCCTAACAATACGGTGCAAGACGACTGCCAGTTCCGTAACTCACCGCGGAGTCGGGTTGTGTACGGTCACAGGCAGGGGGGACAGCTAGCTGGGAGTGCGGGCGAGGCGCCGCATCCGCCAGAGCAGCCAGCCCCCGCCGGCCAGGCCGGCCAGCATGGAAAAGCTAGCCACCGCGCGGAATGCCTGACCAAACTGGCGGGCTTTGCTGAGCTTGTTCCAACGGGTGAGCAGGTAGCCCCAATCGTGCTCGGGGTCCGCGCCACCCGGAGAAACCAGCGGCAGCTGCTGGGTCAGCGCGTCGGCGGCGTAGGTGGCAACGCCGAAGAAGTTGGTCGAGAGCCAGCAGGCCGCAATCGCAATCGCAAAGAAATCCCGTTGCCGGTAGAACAGGTAGGCCACCACGATGGGAGCCAGACATTGCGTGAGGCTGCCGCCGAGTACGGCCCAGAATTCACCCAGCGGCGCCCACAGAAAATGTCCGAGCTCGTGAATCCCCAGATTGAGTCCCCCAACCAGGCTCGTGTAAAACGGGTTGGCCAGGTGTTTTCGGAAGACCCACGCGAAGTAAATGAGCAGCGGAATTCTGACGGCCCAGTTCTGCCCGCGCAGCGATTCATCCAGCTGCGTGATCCAGTCGGGCGTATTGCCGCGAATGGGGCCCGAGCTGAGAACCTTGCCCGGACCACGTCGTCCCGGAGTGCTGCTCAGCGAGTCACCGGCTCGATGCGGTAACGCACCACGTACTGCTCATCGAATTCGCCGCGCGTCACACCCCAGAGCTGCAGGCCGCGGCGAAACTCGAATTGCGTGTGCCGCGGCGCGACCACCGTACCCAGGAATCGGCCGCCCGCGTCGAACACATCGAATGTGCGCGGCTCACGCCATAAACGCGGTGGGTTCTTGCTGCCGGGTTTCCTCGTGTCCGCCACTTGCCTTGCTTCGACGTAGCGATCACCCAGATCCGGCCCTCATCATCGGCGTAGAGCTCGCGATACGCAGGCTTGGTGTTGGGCACAACATACCGCTCGCCCTTCTGCTCGGTGACGCGCGGCTTGCCGCCGGCACCGCGGCGCACGGTCCCG
>JBBDWZ010000027.1:0-8784 GCA_040902615.1 Gemmatimonadota bacterium
CGACGGTGAGCAGCACATCCAGAAGATTGCTCTCGAGCAGCGGCAGGACAACTTCGGCTTCCGGATCGCCGAAGCGTGCGTTGAATTCTACGACTCGGGGCCCGCGTTCAGTGATCATGAGGCCGGCGTACAAGACGCCGCGGAACTCACGCTTGTGCGCGCGCATTGCGGCCAGGGTCGGTTTCAGGATCTCCGACTGCACGCGCTCCAGCAATGCAGGCGTCGCAATGGAAACCGGTGCATAGGCGCCCATGCCGCCTGTGTTTGGACCGGTGTCACCCTCGCCGATACGTTTGTGATCCTGCGAGGGTGCCAGTGCGATCGCGTGTTCACCATCCGTGATCGCCAGCACCGATAGCTCCTCGCCGGACATGAACTCCTCGACCACGATTTCATTGCCGGCTTCACCGAAGCTGTGATCGGCCAGCATCCCGCGCGCAGTCGCTACCGCATCATCGACGGTATCACACACCACCGCGCCCTTGCCCAGGGCCAGGCCCGATGCCTTGACCACGATCGGCGCGCCGCGTTCGCGGATGTAGCGTTCGGCTTCTGCCGCATCCGTGAAGCAGGCGAAGTCGGCCGTGGGCACGCCGGCCTCTTTCATCAGCGATTTGGCGAAGGCTTTGGATGATTCAATAACGGCTGCCGACTTGTTCGGCCCGAAGATGAGCAGGCCTGCCCGCTGGAAATGATCGACCATGCCTTCAGCGAGCGGCGCGTCGGGACCCACGATGGTGAGGGAGATCTCATTGGCGCGGGCCCAGCCCGCGAGCGCATGGCTGTCGCCTGGATCGAGCGGTAGATGCGTGGCGAGTGTGCCGGTACCGCCATTACCGCGAGTGATGAAAAGCTCGGCGGACGGGGCATCCTGCCTCAGCTTCCAGAGCAGTGCATGCTCGCGTCCGCCGTTACCAACGACCAGCAGCTTCAAATTCAGTAGTTACTGCGGCCGGTTGAAGCCCTGCGAGAACGCCTCGCGTACTTTGCGGACCGCATCGCCAAGCTGATCCTTCACACCGGCCGCGTCCTCCTTGTATTGCTTGGCCGCGGACGCAAAGTCTTCGGCGTACGGTGGCGGCGTTTCACTTCGGCGACGGTACTCGCCGCGCAGCAGCCGATCGTAGTGGCCAGCTTCGATCCAGTCGCGCAACTCCGCCGCGCGCAGCACATGGAACGGGTGGGTCGAGCCGAGCAGGTTCAGGATCTTGAACACGATGTCGGCCACGTCGCCGCTTTCACGATACTGATCCGCCTGCACCAGGAACTCGTTCAGGTTGGTCTCCGTCGGCGAGCCGCCGCCCGCGAGCTTGAGGAACGCGCGCAGCGAGGCTTCCGGATGCTGCAACGCGAGGAGTCCCGCGCGGTCGCAGGATAGTTCGGCTTTGCGCTGCCATTCCAGCAGCGCCATCAGGATGGCCCGCGAGGCGAGGCCTACGATCGGGAATCCCATCTGGGCCAGCGCCGTGAGCAGCACAATCATCGTGCGATACAGCACGTGCCCCGACAGGATGTGTCCGACCTCGTGCCCGAGAATGAAGGTCAGCTCATCCTCATCGAGAATGATCAGCGATCCCGAGTTGAGCACGATGAACGGCTTGTCCATGCCGTACGCACCCGCATTTACCATCGGCGTCTGCGAAACGAACAGCTCGTAATGCCTCGGCGCATCCAGCGTCGTGAGTACTTCCTGATAACGTTCGTGCAGGCGCGGGAACTGATTGGGTCCGACGCGTACCGCATTGGCCTGAAACGCCAGCCGGATCGGTTTCTCACCGAAAAGACCGAACAGCTTTTTCAGGACTTCATCGAACCCCGGAATCTTGCGGGCCGCCTGCAACGCCGCGCGATCGGCCGGATGCTCCCACGAGCTGGGATCGATGTCGCGCATGATGCGCTTGGTTTTCGGGTGCTGGTCTGACATTCGTGCTCCTGGTCGGGTGTTCTAACCCATACGGTTTCGTGGACGACAGCGTTTCGTTGGAACCCCCTGGTCCCGGGTCTAGTTCTAATCCTAGGTCTCCTCCTCCCTCCTTCGCCGTGCTCTCCAATCAGCAAGAGGAGGAGGACTGGGATTAGGACTAAGAGCTCAGGACTAGGGGCTCGCCACTACTACGCTTTTTTGAGCGCGTTGTCGAGGTCCTCAATCAGGTCGTCCACATCTTCGATTCCAACAGACAAGCGTAGCAGTCCATCGCTCACGCCCATCCGATCGCGCATGTCCTTGGGCACGCTGGCGTGGGTCATGATGGCGGGATGACCAATCAGGCTTTCCACGCCGCCCAGGCTCTCGGCCAATGCAAAGAGACGCGTCGACTCGGCGATCCGTGTAGCTCGTTCCAGCGATCCGACTTCGAACGAGACCATGCCGGTAAACCCGCGCATCTGGCACTTGGCCAGCTCGTGCTGGGGATGCGAGGGCAGGCCGGGGTAATGCACCGCTTCGATCGCCTTGTGCTTTTCCAGATATTCGGCGACCCGCTGGCCGTTTGCGTTGTGCGCCTGCATGCGCAGGTGCAGCGTCTTGGTGCCACGCAGCACCAGCCAGGAATCCCACGGACCGGGCACACCACCCGTCGCCTTTTGCAGGAAACGCAAATCGCTGGCGATCGCTTCATCGCTGGTTACTACGATGCCGCCGATCACATCCGAGTGGCCATTCAGATACTTCGTGCTCGAATGCACCACCATATCAGCGCCAAGATCGATCGGCCGCTGATTGTAGGGCGAGGCGAAGGTATTGTCGACCGCGACCTGGATCTCGCGCTCGTGCGCGAGCTGCACGATGGCGCGCAGGTCCGACACCCGCATCATCGGATTGGTCGGCGTCTCGATGTGGATCAGCTTCGTGTTCGGCCGGATCGCAGCGCGCACCGCATCCAGATCGCGAAGATCCAACGCGGTAAACTGCAGTCCGAAGCGCGAGAGCACCTGCACGAACATGCGGTGCGTTCCACCGTAGACGTTCTCTTCGTAGATGACATGATCGCCGGAAGAGAGCCGTTTGGTGATGGCTTCGATCGCCGCCATGCCGCTGGCGAAGGCCATGCCGTGTACGCCACCCTCCAGCGCGGCGATGTTCGCTTCCATCGCCTCGCGCGTCGGGTTCTGCACCCGCGCGTATTCGTAGCCGCGCTTGGGTTCGCCCAGCTTCGGCTGCACGTAGGTCGAGGTCTGGTAGATGGGCGGCATGATCGCGCCGGTCGATTCATCCGGCGTCTGGCCGGCGTGCACCGCAAGGGTGCCAAAACGGAGGTGTTCGCTCATGCTGACGATTCTAGAACCCACTAACACTGTGCGCCAGTTAGCGTGCGAAACCGGCGTTGCCCTGGCGTCAACGCAGATGGCCCGACCCTGCACCCAGCCGATCAGCGGGCCTATGCCGAGTGCGAAGCCACAAACGATCCCGGTAGGCTTATGGATGGCCAGCACGGCAAAGCCGGAGTTGTCCGCTGCGATTATGCGCGGCACCAACTCTTCGGGAACTTCGATCTGGAGTTCTGCGAGGTTGGCAGTGGCGGATTGTCCTTTTTGCTGCCGTTGGATTTGAGCCGTAGAGAACCTGCGGGTAAAGCCAATGACCGGTCTGACCGAGGCCGGAATCTCGGCTTCAGCGGGCGCCGCATACGGCCGCGCGGTAGCCGGTGTGATATAGATGCCTGACGTTTGCGTACCAGGCGTTGTCAGCGAATTCAGTTGGATGAACTCGACATCGAGCTCACCTCGGCTTTTGCCGAGCAGGAAGTCCGGTCCGATCTGCTGGATCTCGAAAGCTGCGGGCGCGTCGAGTCTTGCCAGTGCACGTCCTTCGGCGGTGTAGATGGCCCAGCGCTGCAAGCGGGCATCGACGGCGCGAGGCTCGCGCACCCACAGGCGGTGCCATGGATCGACTTTCACCAGGCGAATCGCCGTCGCCTGGGCTGATCCCACGCTGATTGCGGTGATGACCAGGCAGTTGAGAAGCTGCATTCGCGCTCGGTGGCGAAGGATGACGGAGGATACAATGATTAGCCAATCGATGGCCACGGCTTACAGCGGACTCAACCATGATACTGCATCACGAATCAATTATCAGCGATAGCGCACCTGGTCAGTACTTCTACATTCTGCACGGCATCTTCGGCGCCGGCCGCAACTGGGCGAGTATCGCACGCCGGCTGGTCAAGGCGCGGCCGGACTGGGGCGCTCGGCTCATCGATTTGCGACAGCACGGCGCATCGCAAGGGTTTGCCGGTCCGCACACGCTGGAAGCGGCGGCCATCGATCTCGTCGAATTGGCACGCGAACTCGGCGAGCTGCCCGTGGGTATACTTGGCCACTCGTTTGGCGGCAAGGTAGCGCTGCAGTACGCGCGCGATCATGGTGAATTACTCCAACAGCTCTGGATTATCGATTCCACGCCGGACGCCCGGCCACCATCGGGCAGTGCATGGGGAATGCTCGAGATCGTTCG
Source organism: Gemmatimonadota bacterium (assembly GCA_040902615.1). Taxonomy (GTDB): domain Bacteria; phylum Gemmatimonadota; class Gemmatimonadetes; order Longimicrobiales; family RSA9; genus JBBDWZ01. The sequence goes on from JBBDWZ010000027.1 coordinate 4,454, forward strand.
CTCGCTGCCGGATCGGTTTGCCGCGCGTCAGGACTTGGTGACGGCACTCAGTGAAAAAGGTTTGGCTCTCAACACCGCGCAGTGGATGGCGACGAATCTGGAGCACATCGCGGATGGCTATCGCTGGCGTTTCGATCTCGACGCAATGGAGGAGCTGCTGCTCAGTTTTTTCCAGACCGACTTGTTCGATGTGATCGAGAACCCGCCCGGCGAGGTCCAGTTGCATATCGTAAAAGCAACCCAGAGCAGCGTACTCTCCCCCGAATCGATTGCACGCATTCGCGCCATCGCCCTGAAGAACGAGCGGGTCCATTACCACGAAGTCGAAGGCGGACACTGGCTCAACGCAGACAACCCGGACGCGCTTCAGCAGTTGCTGGCTCTGAATCTCTAGGTCGGGCACGCGCCCGAACGGGCTCGCAATGACAGGATTGCCCGGCCGTGGATTCGTTGGCGGTTAGCGGTGGCGTTGGCGAGTGCGCTGGCGGAGGCGGTCGGGCGGTGGCGGTGCGAAAACACGGTGGCGCCTCGCCGCGCTCGGTCTTGCACGATCGCGCGCATGCGTAGCCGGGCGGACCGGTAGAGGAAGGCAAAGAGTAGCGCCGCGAGGATGGCGGCCACGGATGTTGTCGCCGGTCTCGACCACAGTGACTGCGTTCGCCTCAACGTGACGCATCCTGTTAATCCTGGGGAGCGCACGACGAAAGAAGTCGGCGACGTGCATAACCCACACGCTTCTCCACAGCTTTCCGGGTAATGTGGAGCATCGAGGCGATTTCCGCACAGCTGTAACCGTCAAACCAATGGAGCAAAGCAACCAGCTTCGATTGCACAGGCAAAGCCGTGATTCCGTCCATCATGCGATTGTAGAGCAGCACATCGTACTCGTGAATTGGTTCTGTGGAACTCAGTACTCGATACATTTCGGGTTGCTCGCTACGATCTGCTCGGACGCCTGTGGACCTGGGCGCTCAACGCTGACACTTCGCAGATGGGCCAGTGCGGTCAGATCATTGAGACGGGTTATGTGTGCACAGCCAGCGACACGGTCGAACTACTGTCGTTCGCATACACCTACGACAAGGTCGGCAATTTCAGTGGGGACGCGATAACCGCAGGCAATCGTGCCATTAGAGTCGCGACCGATTTTCACGTTGGCGGCGTGCCGTCCGTCGATACCATGACCTACGATGCCGATGGGAACCTCCTTACCCGGAAGTCGGGTGCTCTATCCCAGACGTTTCACTGGAATTCGCTTGGTCAGCTTGATTCCGTGAGAACCAGCAACCCGGCATATCACAACACAACGATTTACCGCTACGATCCTTTCGGGAGGCGCAGTTTTGCCATTGACCTGGCCGACACGCTTCAGTTTCTGTGGGACGGTGACGTGAGCGTAGCCGAGATCAACCCGGACCGGACCCTGGCGGCTTCCTACGCATACCTCCCCGGTCAATACACGCCTCACGCCATGACGCGGGGTGACTGGAGTTACTATTACCTTATGGACGAGTCCAACAACGTGATATCGTTGATGCGGCATGACGGAACGATCATGCAGAACTATCGGTACTGGCCGTTCGGCTTCCCGTACGCGCAAGCTGAGGGGATCAAGAATCGGTTTGACTTCGCGGGTTCATATGCTGAAGATGGGAACGCGCTGCACTATATGAGAAATCGCTACTATGACTTCAGGACGCGAAGGTTTATCTCCGAAGATCCCATCGGACTCGCTGGTGGCATTAACCTGTACACGTACGCGGACAATGATCCGGTCAATGGGAGCGATCCGACTGGGCTACAGGACAACCGCAGGCGCTGCGTGCGTGGTCATTATGTGGAAGATCCTGACGCGCTTGAGCCAGGTTCGCAGGCGCTGACTACCTGGGTCTGCGACGAATGGAGGGATCTTACCAATCCATTCTCGGATCGGTTTGGTAAGCGGGATTTCCTTTCCGGTCTCATGCAGTTCGGATCGAACGTGTTGGCAGGTGCTGCATCGTGGGGATCGACAGACCGGGCTAACACCGGTCCCGGCTTTAGAACTGGAGCGTTACTAGGATTTGCTGGGTTTTTTCTTCCTGTCGCTGGCGGTGCTGGGTTTCGGATTTCGTTTCAGTCAGCGCATGCTGCACGGCATCTAAGCGGAACGGGGTTGAGTGCCGCGGCGGTTGAGGCGGCTATCCGCAGCCAAGTGCTATCTGATATCTCGAAGGCGTCCGTAGTTGGGAGCGAGTTCTGGGGAAGAGTGGAGGTTGGGGGCAGGCTCATCGAATACCGAGCGTTGCAGTTCGCTCCCGGCCGCATAAACATCGGTACGTATTACTTTCCGAGGATGTATTAGTGTTCGTGTCGAACGATCAACGCCAAGAACATGCACTCACAGCATATGAGCGAGAGCTGTTGCTGCGGATGCTGGCACGTGAGTTTAGAGGTCGTGACGAGCTATTAAGCCAGCTAAGAAACGCACGGGTGAAATGGGTCGAGACCAGCGGATCTCCAGGGATTCTAATTGCTGTTAGTGACGCTGCGCCCAAGGCTTTTGTGGAACGTACTCCATTAGACGCACAGCTGCTCGGCCATGATTCTGACGGCATGCGCATCAGATTCATTTTGCATGTTATTAAAGGATCAGTCGCCGAGATCGAAATTTTTCGCGAAGATGGCGAACCAATCAACGAGCTTCCCTCGGTCGCGGAACTCCAAAACGCCTATCCGTCGGCATGAGGACCGCGTTTAAAGCGCCTCGCTACGATGCTTTTCTGGTTTGAAGGAGGGCGTCGAGGAATTTGAGGAGGGCTTTCTGGTCTGAGGGTGGGAGTTCCGCGATGCGCTGGAGACGTTTGAGGAGACGCGCGGTGCGCTATTGGTACCCTGGTCGGCGTCCTTTTCTACCTGTACGACGAGTCGAACAATGTGACCGCATTAATGAAGCACGACAGCACAGTGCCGAATCGGTATCGGTACTGGCCGTTCGGATTCCCGTACCAACGGATCGAGGGAGTACCCAACAATCACACTTTTGCGGGACAGCAATCCGACGCGGAATCGGGCATTTTCTACATGCGGAATCGATTCTATGACCACCGGACTCGGCGTTTCATCTCCGAAGATCCTATCGGCCTCGCCGGCGGCATCAACCTGTACACCTATGCGGACAACGATCCGGTCAAAAGGGAGCGATCCGACAGGATTGCAGGGCGATCCGTGCCTACTTGTATGCACGGGATACGACACGCTTGTCATTCGGCCGTGGCCGTTTCAAACGCCGCGTGAAAGTGGTGCCACGTCTCGGTTTGGGAATCGCGGAAGCGGGTTTGGACAAGGCACGTCCTTCGGCGGTTATGCGCAGGGATTCCAGCGTGTATCGCACAGCCCGTCGCGAATCACACCGCTTGATTTCTCAAGGGCACGGCCGAATCAATGCCCAAATTCGACAGAATCGTCCGGGGCGAACGGACCGTCCTGGCGGGTTAGTTTCGGAATAGGTCTCGCGACGTCTACGGTAGTCGCCAATAGATTAGGAGTGCCAACCCTTCCCGCATGGGGTTGGGACGCCGTACGCGCTGTCCCGGCTCGCGGTATGGTGCCGATTTTCAATAGCGGCACGTTCTTGTCCGCGGTTAAAGGTGCATCAGTCAACCTCGTGGTTGCCCAAGGAGTCACTCAACTTCTCATTGGTCTTCCAATGAGTATGTGTGACCTTGAGGTGATTAATCGCTAACGACACAATTCGAGGATTGAGGATCAGGAACATGACACTGCGACGGCAAACTTTTCTATGGTTGTATACAGCGATTTGGTTTGTCTTGGTTGCGCTCTGGACCTTCAAAATGTCGGTGGCGTGGTATTGGGACTTTCTTACCTTCGCAGCACTCGGCTTGCTGACGCCGTCGATCTGGGATTTGTTCCCAAAGAGGGGTAGTTCGTCCGCAAGATCCGACCGAGTGGAATCGGACCACAGCTCTCCGTCGAATCCGGAATGAAATGATCTTGCGTTACCTTTTGGTCACGACGCCTTTCTGGCGTGGAGTAGAGCGTCAAGGAATGTGAGGAGGGCTTTCTGGTCGGCGGGGGGCAGCCAGAAGCTGTTCGACAGAGCGGACCCATGCAATAACAGCCTTCTCCATGAGCCTTGCCGGAATGAGTGCTACTGGGGCCGTTCTTTCTTACGCTAAATCCCCAGCGGCGATGTCCTTGCACCAAGCCTCAGCAGTCGGTGGGCGGTTCAGTACTTTCATGGGAGTCGGCGTTCCTGCGTCACTAATACTACGTTGTGGTGGGGTTGAAGTGAGGTTATCGAGAAGCGCGGCAAACTGAAGTTGCCCCGC
>JBBDWZ010000028.1:0-8700 GCA_040902615.1 Gemmatimonadota bacterium
ATCTCACGGCTCGAGGTGGCCGCGCGGCAACCCTGATCGAGGTGCTCGACGACACGCTGACCGGCATGGGCGCCCGCCTGCTTCGGCAATGGCTGCTGCGCCCGCTCATACAATCGGAGCCGATCTGGCGGCGGCAGGAAGCTGTAGCAGAGCTGTTCGATCATCCGCCTTTGCGGCGCGGCCTGCGAGCCGTGCTGAAGGAGATCCGCGACCTGGGCCGGCTGGCGGCCAAGGTTGCGAACGGCCGCATCCTGCCGCGAGAGCTGTGCGCACTCGGCCGTTCGCTCGATCGATTGCCGACCCTGCGTGAAGCCTTGCGTCCGGTGCATTCGCCGATGCTGCTGGAGCTGGCCGAGCTGGATGAGTTGCCGGATGTGCGCGATCTGATTACGCGCGCCATGGCGGACGAACCGCCGGCCACACTGGCGGAAGGCGGCATCATTCGCGTCGGCTTCGATGCCGAGCTGGATGAGCTGCGCGGCATTCGCGATGGTGGCACTGATTTCATTGCGGCACTGCAAACGCGCGAGCGCGAGCGCAGTGGCATAGGTTCGCTCAAAGTCGGCTACAACAAGGTATTTGGTTACTACCTCGAGGTGACGCGCACGAATCTGGAGAAGGTGCCGTCGAATTATGAACGCAAGCAGACACTGGCCAACGCCGAACGGTATGTCACCCCCGAGCTGAAAGAGCTCGAGGAACGCGTGCTCAACGCCGAAGACCAGATCGGCGAGCTCGAGTCCCGGCTCTTTGGCGAGGTCCGAAAGACGGTCGCGGAATCGCTGCCGCAACTGCAGGCACTCGCCGATCACATTGCTGTGCTCGACGTTCTGGCCACGCTGGCGCAGGTTGCCGAACGCAACAATTACGTGCGGCCGATCGTGCACACCGGCTACGACATCGACATCCGCGGTGGCCGTCACCCGGTGGTCGAGACTATGATGCCGCGCGAGGAGTTCATTCCGAACAGCGTTCAGCTGGGCGATGAACGGCGGATCATGATCCTCACCGGCCCGAACATGGCCGGCAAGAGTACCCTGCTGCGTCAGGTCGGACTGATTCAGATCATGGCGCAGATCGGGTCGTTTGTGCCGGCCAGCGGCGCACACCTGCCGGTTTGCGATCGCGTATTTACGCGCGTCGGTGCATCCGACAACCTGGTGCGCGGCCAGTCGACCTTCCTGGTCGAAATGAATGAGACGGCCGCAATCCTGCACGGCGCGACCGATCGATCGTTGGTGCTGCTGGATGAAATCGGGCGCGGCACGGCAACCTACGATGGTGTCAGCATCGCCTGGGCGGTGACCGAGCACTTGCATGAGCAGTGTCGCGCCAAGACCATATTCGCTACGCACTATCACGAGCTCACCCAGCTCGCCGATCAGCTGGATGCACTCGTAAACTTCAACGTGTCGGTCAAGGAAGTCGGCAACGACATCGTGTTCCTGCACCATCTGCAACCCGGCGGTGCCGATCGCTCGTACGGGATCGAGGTGGCACGACTGGCAGGTCTTCCCGATGCGGTGATCGCCAGGGCGCGCGAGATCCTGCGCGAGCTGGAGGGCGCTCATTCCGGTGGCGGCGTCGGCCTCGGACGGCGCGGCCGCAATCAGCCGCCCAGCGCGCGCAATGACCAGCTTTCCCTGTTCCACAACATCGAGCCCCGCATCCTGGAGAAGCTGCGCCGTATCGAAGTGGAGACGATTACTCCGATTCAGGCGCTGAACGTGCTGTTCGAGCTCAAGGCAATTCTGCTCGATACTGCGAAAGGGCGTTGAGTAATGAGCGACGAGCGACGAGCGACGAGTAACGTCTTCACACGGGCGCGCGCTGGCGAGATCACTGTCTACAAGCGCAAATCTGCGCGTATCGGCGGTGCTCTAACCGGATGCGGGCCCCTGAAGCAGTGGCTCGTCGCTCGTCGCTCCTCGCTCGTCGCTCGGTTGCTCGTCACTCTGCTACTGGTGCTGGCGGGGTGTGCGGCGGAGGCTGAGCCGATTTCACAGCCTGAGCTGATGCCGAATGCCACACCGTTCAAGTATCCGGTTTCGCTCTGGGACCAGCGGCTGACCGGTGAAACGGTGCTCATGTTGCATGTGACGCGAGACGGACTGGTTGATAGCGTGAGCGTGTTCAACAGCAGTGGACAAACGGCATTCGACTCGGCAGCCGTAGCGGGAGCGCGTGAGCTGCGTTTTGTGCCGGGCCGCCGGGGCGTGCGGCCGGTGGACATGTGGACCAAGCTGCCCGTACGGTTCTGGCGAGACAGCACGTCAGTGAGCGGATGAAGGCATGAGCGACGACCATCACGTGCGGAATCGCAGGCCTTACAACAGTGTGCTGGAAACCATCGGCTGGACGCCGCTGATCCGGCTGCACCGTGTCATTGATGGCGCGCGCACGCCGGTGTATGTCAAAGCCGAGTTCATGAATCCGGGCGGCTCGGTCAAGGATCGCATTGGACTCGCGATGATCGAAGCAGCGGAGCGTGAGGGCCGGCTGAAGAAAGGCGGCACCATCGTCGAAGGTACCAGCGGCAACACCGGCATCGGCCTCGCCATTGCCGCTGCGATCAAAGGGTACCGCTGCATCTTCACGATGCCGGACAAGATGAGCCAGGAGAAAGTTCGCCTGCTGAAAGCGTTCGGCGCGGACGTGATTGTCACGCCGACCGCGGTGCCGCCGGATCACCCGGACAACTACGTGCAGACGGCCAAACGCATCGTGGCCGAGACACCCGGTGCCATACTGGCCGATCAGTTCTTCAATCCGGTGAACCCGGAAGTGCATTACCTGACAACCGGGCCCGAGTTGTGGGAGCAGACCGAGGGCAACATCACGCACCTGGTTGCTTCCGCCGGCACCGGGGGAACGATCAGCGGTGCCGGCCGATTCCTGAAGGAGCAGAATCCGGATATCAAGGTCATCGCCGGCGATCCGATCGGGTCCATCTTCACGCAGTATCATCGGACCGGCGTCAAGGGCGAGAGTGCACCATACAAAGTGGAAGGGATCGGCAACGACAAGCTGCCATCGACACTCTGGTTCGATGTCATCGATGAGATGCATCCGGTTTCGGATCGTGAGGCCTTCCACATGGCGCGTCGACTGACGCGCGAGGAAGGCCTGTTCACCGGTGGTTCATCCGGATTGACCGCAACCATCGCGCTGCGAGTCGCGCATGAGCTGGATGATCCGCAAGCGCTGATCGTCTGCATGCTGCCCGATACGGGCGAACGGTATCTCTCGAAGGTCTACAACGAGGAATGGCTGCGCGAACATCGTCTGCTCGAGCCCGATCGACTGACCGCGCGCGATATCCTCGAGCGCAAAGGCCAGGAGGCGCCCGAGCTGGTCTGTGTCGAGCGAAGCAGCACTGTCCGCGAAGCGCTGGCGCTGATTACCAAACATAATATCTCGCAGCTGCCGGTCTGCGATGCCGATAATTGTGTCGGATCGGTGTCGGAAGCGACGCTGATGTCGCGCATCATAGAAAACCCGGCCGTGCTCGAGCAGGGTGTGCAGGAACTGATGGACGGACCATTCCCGGTGATTGAATCCGGTACGCCAATGACGGGTATTGGGCGGCTGCTCACGCGCCAGAATCCGGCCGTGCTGGTGCGCGACAACGGTCATCTTGCCGGCATAGTCACGCGGTATGATATGGTGCGCTACCTGACACAGTGACGCGCGGGAACCTGCGGGAAGGCGCGGCGCTGCGCCCGTGGACACCTGACGGGAGTCAGCATTACGCTCTCGTCGAGAACAAAAGGCAATGAAGGGTCCGCGAAGCGCCTCCGCGCCCGCAGGGCCGCGTATCCGCACCCCGAAGCCGGTGCGTGCCTGCACTGCGTAGCAGTGCGTTTCCGGCGAGGAGGAATGTGGTAAAGACAACGTTGAAAGTCGCCGTCCTGTTTGGTGGAACGAGCTCGGAGCGGGATGTCTCGATCGCGAGTGGAGCGCAGGTCATCAAGGCACTGCGCGAGGGCGGGCATGAAGTGATGGCGCTCGACACGGCGAGTGGTGTGCTCGATGCCGCGCAGGAGCACAAGCTGCTGACATCGGGCGTTGCGCCGACGCCGCCCGAGGAAGACGCGCTGGAGGCGCTGCGCGGCGGGTCGCAGACCAACCTGCTGCAGTCGGATGGCATCAATCAGGTAGACTGCGTGTTCCTGGCGTTGCACGGCGGCAGCGGTGAAAACGGCACGTTGCAGGCGCTGCTCGACCTGGCGGGTGTGCCCTACATTGGGAGCGGCGTGCTGGGCAGCGCGGTCGCGATGGACAAGGACATCTCGAAGCAGCTCATGCTGGTTGCGGGTGTACCCACGCCACAGTGGCTGATGGCGCCGGCAATGGCTGACGATGTAGCAACCCACATCGGCTGGCCGGCGATTGTGAAGCCGAACAAGCAGGGATCGACAGTCGGACTGACCATCGTACGTGCGCCGGAAGAACTGGAACCGGCAATTCAGGAAGCCCTCCGCCACGATGACGAGGTCATGATCGAACAATTCATTGCGGGCCGGGAGCTGACTGTCCCGGTCCTCGGCGATGACGCGTTACCCGTAGGCGAGATCATCGTCGAACGTGAGATCTTCGACTACGAGACCAAGTATCAGCCCGGCATGGCACAGGAGATTTTTCCGGCTGACCTGACCGGCCCGCAAACGGTCGGGGTTCAGCGGCTCGCACTACGAACGCACCGCGCGCTGAAGTTGAGCGGTTATAGCCGGATCGATTTCCGGCTGGACGCGGACGGCCGGTTCTGGTGCCTGGAAGCAAACACACTGCCGGGCATGACAGCGGCCAGCCTGTTTCCCAAAGGCGCTGCCGCAGCAGGTATGAGTTTTCCCGAGGTCGTAGACCGCATTTGCCGCCTTGCCATCGAGGAACACCAACGGAAACGGCGGGTCTGAACCAGCATGGGTTATCAGGACCGAGACTATTCGCACCGCAGTTTGGGCGGCTTTATGCTGACCTCCTGGGTCAAGCGGCTGTTGATTGCCAATACAGTCGTGTACCTGGCGAGTGTGCTCGTCATTCCCAACGCGATCCGCTTTTTCGCGCTCCAGCCCGACACGATCCTTACCCGGCCGTGGACGCTGCTCACCTACATGTTCGTACACGGCAGCTTCGGCCATCTGTTCTTCAACATGCTGGCTCTGTTCTTCTTCGGGTCTCCGCTGGAGGACCGTTGGGGCAGCCGCAATTTCATCAAATTCTACCTGATCTGCGGGCTGGGCGGCGCTGCACTCGCGTTTCCGTTTGCTTACCACGGTATGGTATTGGGCGCATCGGGCGCGGTCTACGGCATCATGCTCGCGTTCGCGTTGAACTGGCCGGACCAGCCGATCTATGTGTTCGGGATTTTCCCGCTCAAAGCCAAATACCTGATCGGCATCATGTTCGCATTTTCGTTGCTGAGCACGGTGAGTCCGACGGGTGACGGCGTCGCCCACTTCGCCCACCTGGGCGGCATCATTGCGGGCTGGATTTATCTCAAGCTGGATTTCCGCGGGCCGAATGCGTTCAAGAAACTCAAGCGTATGGTCAACAAGCCAAAGTTGACGGTGGTATCGACGACGCCGCCCGAGCAGAAGCCGCGGGCCCGCTCGCGCCGTGAAGACCGCGCCTTGGACGATGTGGACAAGGTGCTGGACAAGATCAGCACGCAGGGCATGGCGAGTCTGACGCCTGAAGAACGCAAGCTGCTGGACGAAGTCAGCCGCAAGTACCGCCAGAACTAAGATTCGTCAATCGCGGTCAAGGTTTCGGACACGCCACAGCAGTGGCGGATTGTTGCGCTGTGCATTCAAAGGAGAAGGACGAACCGAAATCCTATGAACCGCCAAACCATTGCAGTTCTGACCTGCATCGCGATTCTCGGGGCTTGCAGTGACAACGGTGTCGAAACGATTTCGGTTGCGGACATCACCGTGAGCGGTTATTCGGTGCCGCTGACGCCGTCGCAGACGCTTCAACTCAGCGCACAGGCTCTTGGCCGAAGCGGTCAGCAGCTCAATGGACACACCTTCACCTGGACCAGCAGCAACAATACGATTGCCACCGTCACCCCGACCGGTCTGGTGACAGCGATGGCCCAGGGATCTGTTACCATCGTGGCAACCACGGCCGGTGTGAGCGGCGAGGTGACGATCAGCGTTTCGGACCCGTGCTCGACGGTGGTCGCCCATACGACAGGCTCGACCGTAAACGGCACGCTAAGCATTGGAGATTGCCGTCTGGACAATTTCCTGACTGACCTCTATAGCTTCACGTTGCCGGGCCCGCAGGTTGTCACCCTCAACCTGACCACAGCCCAGTTCGATGCCTATCTCGAGCTGCGCGACAACAACAACAACACCGTTGCCTTCAACGATGACCTGAGCGAGACCAGCACGAATGCACGATTGCGAGTGATCGCGCCGTCGGGAACTTACCGCCTCCTGGTCAAACCTTTCAGCCCTTCGGAGACGGGCGGCACCTACACGCTCAACTCGGTTGCGGCCAGTACCATCAACGTCGCCAATTGCGAAGAGATTTGGCTGATCCGGCCGCCAGCCAGCAGCTTCGTTTTGAACGAGAACATCACAACCGCCGACTGTCTGGATTCCGGCTACTATTCCGATCTGTATGCGATCTACATCCGTGCGGGTCAGCAGGTCACCCTGAGCATGAACGCCACATTCGATACCTACCTGACCCTCTTTAACTCGCAAGGCATCGTGGTTGCCGAGAACGACGACATCGATGATAACAATCGGAACTCCCGCATCGGGTTCACCGCAACGTCGAGCGGAGCGTACTACCTCGACGCTTCATCGTTCGATGTGGGTACCACGGGCACTTACACGTTGATGGTGATGGTGCAATAACCGACGAGGGGCGAGCGAAGAGCGACGAGCAACGGCTCAGTGGGCCGCGCCCGTAGAAATCCCGGCGGCAATGTACATTTTTGCGCCCGGCCGCAGCTCTCGAACCAGCGGGGCCGGCTTTGGCTGTTACTCGTCGCTGGTCGCTCGCTCCTCGTGGCTTCCAGACTTGACTGGCCCAACCAGGCTTACATACAGTTCGGAATCCTCGCTAGTCCTGCATCACCTCGTCCAGGAGGTTATGGCATGTCGTCCGCCAAAGAGTATCCATCCGACAAGATCCGCAACGTGGTCGTGCTCGGTCACGGTGGCTCGGGAAAGACCAGCCTGATCGATTCGATTTGTTTCTCCACCGGCTCGAGCAAGCGGCATGGCAGTGTGAAGGACGGGACCGCGGTTACTATGTTCACCGAGGAAGAACTGGCCCACGGCATTTCGATTCAAACCGCGGTTGCCTTCGCTGATTGGAATGGCACCAAGATCAACCTGCTCGACACACCGGGATACCTCGACTTCACTGCCGAAGCCATTGCCGCAACCAGGGTTGCCGACGGCGCTGTAATCGCGGTGGGCGCCACGACGGGCGTCGAGGTCGGGACCGAGAAGGTCTGGGAATACTGCGTGGCGCGCGGAATACCCAGACTTTTTTTCGTTTCGATGATGGACAAGGAGCACGCCAACTTCGAGAAGGCCTGCACTGAGATCAAACAGCACATGAATGAGAAGGCGTACCCGGCCGAGCTTCCGGTCGGCGAGGGTGACAAATTCAGGGGTATCGTGAACCTGTTCACCGGCAAAGCGCACATCTTCAAGCCGGGCACCATCACCGGTGAATACGACGAAACCGAAATACCGGATGACTTGAAAGACGAAGCGGAAATTCGGCGTACCGAGCTGTTCGAAGCGATCGCAACCACGAATGATGCGCTGCTCGAGCGCTACCTCGAGGGCGGCGAGATCTCAGCCGCGGAAGCACTGACCGCAACCAAGACGGCCATGCTGGCGGGCGAGCTCTTCCCGATCTTCTGCGGCGCGGGCGAAAAGACCTGGGGCATTCGCGCACTGCTCGAAGCGATCTGTGAGATCGTACCTAGCCCGGCCGAAGCGCCGCACGAGCTGGCGCAGCGCCCGGGCCTCGACCAGGTGATCGAGCTCAAGGGCGATGACAATGGCCCGTTGGCCGCACTCGTGTTCAAGACCTCGAGCGAGCCGCACGTCGGTGAGATCTCGATGTTTCGTGTGTTCAGCGGCACCGTGGCCAACGGGCAGGAAGTCTGGAACTCAAATCGGGAAAAGCCGGAAAAGCTGGCCCACCTCTCGATTCCGCTCGGCAAGGAGCGCCTCGAGGTGGCCCGGCTTCACGCCGGCGATATCGGTGTAGTGGCCAAGCTCAAGGACACCCACACCAATGACTCGCTGACCACGCAGGACCGACCGACCATCCTGCAGGCGATCAACTTTCCCGATGCGGACGTTTCACTCGCCATCCGCGCCGCCAGCCGCGGCGACGAAGACAAGATCGGCACCGCTCTGCATAAGCTGCACGAGGAGGATCCCACCTTTTCCGCTGCCTACGATCCGGAGCTGAAGCAGACCATCGTGCGCGGACTCGGGGAGCTGCACCTGAACGTGCAGATGGAGCGGATGAAGCGAAAATTCCACGTCAGCGTGGTCACCGAAGCGCCGCGCATTCCGTATCGCGAAACCATCAAGAAGACGGCTGAAGCACAGGGCAAGCATAAGAAGCAGACCGGTGGCCACGGTCAGTTCGGCGACTGCCACGTGCGGCTCAAGCCGGGCAAGCGCGGCTCCGGCTACGTCTTCACCG
>JBBDWZ010000029.1:0-8523 GCA_040902615.1 Gemmatimonadota bacterium
TCGTCGCTCGTCGCTCGTCGCTCGTCGCTCCTCGCTCTACGCCGTTTTGCGGGACCGTGTTTTTGCGGCTTTGCGCGGGCCGGTACCAGATTTTCCCAGCGAAGCCCGCAGGACTTCCATCAAATCGATGATGTCGGTGCCGGCTTCATCGGAATCTTCCTCATCGACCGGCGCGTCCACAACGTCTTCGTTCTTGCGCTCTTTCTTTTTCACCAGCGCCAGCAGTCGGTCCGCATAACGGTCCTCGAGCTCCTTGGGCGCGAGCTTGGCCGCAGCATGACGCTTGATTGCAGCTTCCATCTTCGCGACATCCGCAGAATCGAGCCGCGGCTTCTCCGGTAAGCCTACGTCCTCGACCGTGCGGATCTCATCGGCAAAACGCATGGTTTCCGCGCGCAGGATGCCGTGATCGGAGATGATTGCAATCAGGTATTCCTTCTCCCGCATTACGAACGTGGCAATGCCGGCGCGCCCTTGTTCCGCCATGGTCGCGGCCAGCAGCATGTACGCCTTGGTCGATTCGCTGCCCGGTGTCAGGTAGTAGCCGCGCTCGAAGAACCTGGGATCCAGTTGATCGATCGGAACGAAGCGGCGCAAATCAATGTCGCGGCTCTTGCGCGGCTCCAGTCCTTCCAGCTCATCGTCGGTCACCACCACAAACTCATCCGGCTCGATCTCGTAGCCGCGGACAATTTCAGCCCAGCCGATCTGCTTCTCGTGCTTCGGACACATGTAGCGGCGGGCCAGCGGCGTGCCGTCTTCAGCCACCATGCGCAACGAAATGCCCTGAGACCGCGAGGCCGGAAACAGGTTCACCGGGATGCTCACCAGGCCGAACGTGATGGTGCCGGACCAGAATGCGCGTGCCCGAATCGCGGTCTCGCTCAACTTCTCAGGCACTCCTGCGCTCCTTTGCGGTTGATTTCAGACTCGCTTCGAGTACGCTGGCCAAATTGTCCTTTGGCGTTGCGCGCTTTGCCTGAATCTTCGAGACTTTGGGCGCCCGGCCCTTGGCTTTCTTCTCGATGAACTCGAGCAGCCGTTCACGATGCTCGTCCTTGAATTCGGCTGGATCGAAATCGGATTCGAGCGCCGCTACCAGTTGTCGCGCCAGCTTGAGCTCGCGCTGGTCGGGCGTGCGCCCGACTGGTGGTTCGAGCGCAGTCACCGGAATCACTTCTTCGGCGTGTCGCAATGTGATCAGCATGAGATGATCGCCGGCCGGCAGCAGCGCGCCGACATACTCCTGGTTGCGCATCACCCAGCGCACAACACCCTGCTTCTCCGAACGCTTCAACGCTTCGGCCAGCGCGAAGTAATCGCCGTTGCTGCCATCGGGCCCGAGATAATACGGGCGATCATACCACTGTTGGGTGATATCATCGGCGTCAACGAAACGCATGACCTCGATGTCGCGCGAGGGCTCCGGCTTCAGCGAGGCGAGCTCGTCTTCGTTGAGAATTACCAGTACATCGCCATCCGGAAATGCTTTCTTGATTCTCTCGTAGGGAACTACATCATCGGTTTCCGGATTGATCATGACCTGCTGCACAGGTTGCTTGTCCGGCTGGTGCAGCAAACGGAAGCCGACATCCTGACCCTGCACCGCGGAATACAGCTTAACCGGAACCTCGGTGCGGCCCATTTTGACCACACCCTTCCACATCGCCCGCGCACCGGACTTCCTGGTGCGCGTAGCCTTGGCTGCGGGCTTCTTTCTCTTGCCTGCGGTCTTCGCCGTGCGCTTGCTCGCGCGCTTTTTTGCCACTTTCGCCATGGCGGGCGTTCGTGGCAAAAATCCTACCAGCTTTCAGGACCCCTGCATCACGCCTTCGAGCAAATCGCGCCGGCGCCGACTCAGCGGTACGCGTTTGCCGTTGTGCAGGACAACAATGTGGTGGTTCTGGTAATCGACCCGGATCTCCTTGACCCGCGCGACATTGACGATGGCAGAGCGATGGATGCGCACGAATCGGCGCGGATCGAGCTGCTTCTCCAGCTCGTTCATGGTGTAGCGGACCAGCTGGATGGAGTCACCGACATGGATCTTGGCGTAATAGTCGGCAGCTTCGATCCAATCGATGCTGTCGACCGGCTGGAAGGTGACGGTGCCGCCGTCTCTGACCAGGATACGCGCTGCATAGCCGTGGGCATCGGTTCCATCGACTCGCGTAGGTTTCCGCGCCGCGTAATCGGCGAGGAGGGACTCCATGCGGTCGGTGAGCTCGGAATGTCTGCCGCGGCGGACCTCATCCTTGGCGCGTTGCAGCACGAGGCGGAAGCGCTCGTCTTCGAACGGCTTGAGCAGGTAATCGAGCGCGCGCACCTCGAACGCCTTAAGCGCAAATTGATCGTAAGCGGTGATGAATATGATGACCGGCGCGTTTTGCGATCCGATGGCGGACAGCACTTCGAAGCCGTTCAGCTCGGGCATTTGGATGTCGAGCAATACGATGTCGGGCTCGACTCGCTGGATGAGTGCCACGGCATCCCTTCCGTTGCCGGCCTCGCCGACGATTTCGATGTCAGCGTCTGTCCGCAGCAGTTTCTGAACACCAGCGCGAGCGACGGGTTCATCGTCGACGACGACGACGCGAATCTCAGCCATCGGTGACCGGTGTGGTTCGATAGGGCAGCTCGACTTGCACGGAAACGCCGCCGGCCGCATTGCGCACGTGCAATGCGGCTTGATCGCCGTAGAGGTGTTGCAGCCGGAGTGCAGTGTTGCGGAGGCCAATGCCGGTGGTTTCCGCCAGGCTCCAGCCGTTGGGTAATGCGGGCCCGTCGTTGCGCAGCGTGAGTGCAAGCCGGCCGTTCTCCCGGCGGGCCATCAGCTCGACCGAACTGGCGGCCGCGCGCGCGGCGACGCCATGCCGTATCGCGTTCTCCACCAGTGGCTGCAGGATCAGGTTGGGCACGAATGCATCCTGCAGCTCGGCTGGCACATCGATCGTGACGCGCAGCCGATCACTGAACCGGCTGCCTTCAATGTCGAGGTAGCGTTTAAGGTGCTCCAGCTCCATCTGCAGTGGGACTTCCTGCGCATGTCCGGCATCCAGCAGGTGACGCAGCAGCTCACTCAGGCGCGTGAGCAACCGAATCGAAGTAGTACGGTCGCCATCACGTACGTACATCGCGATCGTGTTCAACGTATTGAACAGGAAATGCGGCTGCAGCTGCATACGCAGCGTGTTGAGTTGTGCCTCGACCAGCCGCGCTTCGAGTTTGCTGGATGCGACCTCACGTTCCCTCAATCGTTCCTGATAGGATAAGGCAAACCCAATGCTGACGATGGTCGTGTAAAAGACCAGACCAAAGCAGGTCCAGAACATCATGCCCTTGAAGATGAATGAGCGGAGCGAGGTTACCTGGTCAGGAATCGCACCGAGCGCGGTGAGATAAAGTCCATAAACAAGTCCAAAGACGCAGCCGGCCAGCAGGCCCGCCGGAATGTGCACGAGCAATCCGCGCACCGTCCGTGATGGTTCGAGTGGGTACCGGCGAGCCAGCGCCAATACCCGCGGTGTGATCAAAGCCCAATAGTACCAGACTGCGCCCTGCTCGATGAATGCACGCCCGAGCGAGACCTGCCGTTCACTTTCACTGGCAGTCAGCACGGTGAGCAACGCAGCCGGAATCGACCAGAAGGCGAAGGGTATGCCCCAGCGCAGGAGCAGGCGACGGGAAGTCATAATGAACAATTATGGAGGGCTGAGCCTCAGGTGCAAAACCAGGCGGGTGGTTCTGCGAGGGCGTACGGATCACAGGAACGACCACTCGCCGCTGCGGACAGCCACTCGCCGCTTGCGAGCAGTGTTTGGCTGATCGCGTTGGCTCCGGGTCGTGAGGTGTCAAACGAAAGGGCGGCCCAGCCTTTCGGCCGGACCGCCCTATTGCTCCGCTAGCCTGACCTGCTAGTTGGTCGTGACTTTCGGCTGATCCTTCTTGGGATTCTTCACGTAGGTATCGAGCCAGGCAACCCAGCGCGCCCACATGTCGAGGTTGGTCTCCTTGGTGGCCGGACCGTGATCCTCGTACGGATACATGTAGAGCGATGCCGTCTTGCCGAGGCCCTCGAGCGCATTGAACAAGCGGATCGAGTTGATCGGGTCAGTGCCTACGTTCATGTCCGCCAGACCGTGATAGAGCAGCAATGCGCCGGTCAGGTTGTTGGCGTAGAGGAATGGCGACATCGAGATGTAGGTCTCACGCGCATCCCACAACAAACGACGCTCGCTCTGGAATGCGTTCGGCGTGAGGGTGCGGTTGTAGTTGCCGTCACCGGCGATGCCGGCCCTGAAGAACGGCGTGTGCACCATCGCGTTGACCGTGCTGAAGCCGCCATAGCTATGCCCGCCCACGCCCAGCCGGGTACGATCCGCATAACCCAGGCGATCCAGCTCATCGATGGTTGCCGCGAGGTTGTTGCGGAGGTCGTTCACGTAGTTGTCGTTCATGCGGCCGGCTGCACCGATGATCGGTGCGTCGGGCTCGACCACGGTATAACCCAGCTTGGTCAGGATGTCCATGTCCCGGACGCTGACATTCGGGAACGCGTTCTTGTTGTACGCTCGGTTGCCGCGATCGTACGCATCCTGCGACTCGAACTCGCGCGGGTAGAACCAGAACATTGCCGGCGGCTTCGTGCCCGCCTGCATGTTGGGCGGCAGCGTTACTCGCACCCAGAACTTGAAGCCGTCACTGGGTCGCGTGACTTCGATCAGCTTGCGCGGCGCATTCGTAATCTCCGGCGAGTAATCCTTGTTGTTGGTGAGCTTCCGGACCTGACCATTGCGCTCGCGCAGGTAGGAATCCGGCACCACGGTCGGCGACTCACGCGTGATGATCATGCGATTGGCATCATCGTCGAGCAGCAGTTCGAGCGACTCCGCCACGTCGGGCGCGCTCTGGAAAACGCGCTCCTTCTGACCGGTCTTGATGGTGACCTTGTCGAGGAAGGGTCGTGGTGCCTCGACCTGCGGGTTCTTGGAGTACTGCGTGCCCTGCAGGTAAACTGCGCTCTGGTCGCTGGAAAGCTGCACGATGCTTACCGAGGCTCCACCACCGCCGCCACCGCCACCGCCCCCGCGACCGCCGCCGCCCCCGCCGCCGCCCTTGGTCAGCAACGTGCCGGGCTGGTTGTAGAAGTCATCCGGACGGTAGCGAACGATCGTGTATTTACGGGTTGGCTCGTTCAAGTACACCGCGAATTCATGGACCTGTGCTCCCGCTCCGCCTCCTTGCGCATTATCGGCTGGCGGTGCAGCACCACCACGGCCACCGCCCGCAGCCGCGCCCTCGCTGATGAACAGGACCTGCATATCATCGGAGAAGCGCACGTTGTTCATACGCGTGTCGCTCTGGTAAACGACCTTCGCGCTGTTCGCATCGAACGGGGGCAGCCAGTGCATCAAGCGATCGGGCCGACGCTGCTGACCGCCGCGGCCACCGGCCGGCGCATCATCGCCTGCGGCTGCAGCGGGCTGACCGCCGGCACGCGCGGGCGCCGGTTCCTGCAGCAGATACAGCATGCCGGGCTCTTTGGGATGCCAGGCAAGGCTGCGCTTTTCATTGGTGGTCATGTTGCGCTCAGTGCTGTCGATTGGAATACCTTCGCGCAACGGCTGCTTGGACAGCTCGACCTTCGTCTTGCCATCCACGCTCCAGATCTCTTCGATCGTGCCGAAACTGTTGGTCGGCACGATGTACGAGAACGGCTTCACCATCGTAGTGACGCGCACGTAATTGCCGTCCGGTGAAGCATCGAGGCCGCGTATCATCGTCGGCTGGCCAATCTTCGTGACCGCGCCATTGGCTACGTCGATCGCAACCAGTTGACCGGTCGTGAAGTACTCGAGGCGCGCCTGGTCAATCGGGAACTCGAGCAACCCGCCCGGATTGTGTGTGCGCTGCGGGTTCTTGGCCGGGCTGGTGACTCGCACCATCGGCGAGGACTTGAGTCCGTTGTCTTCCGGCGCTGCACCCCGGCCATCCGGCACCTGTACGGCGAACAACCGCTTACCACTTGCGGCAATCTCCGGTGCCGTCACCTGGGTCGCGAGCAACGGCGTCTTCGTGATCTGCCGTGCTCTGCCGGTCGTGGCATCGGCCACGAAGATGTGGGATGCATTCTCGAAGTTGGCTACGAAGACGACCTGCGTGCCTTCCGCCGACCACGACGCCGAAGAGATCGCCGATCCAGCCGGTGCCTGAATCGTTACCGTCTTGCCGTCCTCGGGTGAGAACAGCTCGATGCGCTGTGACCCGCGAGTGGTGAGTGTGCGCGCGCGATTCGCCTTGGGATCGACCTGCAGGCCGCCCAGGTAGAAGTGCGGCTTCGCGAACAACGCCTGCGTCGGCATGTTCTCGCTCACCGTGCGCAGGAACCACTTCTTGTTCGGGCTTGGATTGCTCAGCGAGACATTCAGGTAACGAGGAGCCAAAACCACGTTCGCGATCTCGGGCGGCGGTGTCAGCCAGCCTTCCTTCGAAATCGCTTCGGGCGGAGCGGCGCTGTTCTGCGCGGTCAGCGGTGTGACCAGCAGCACAGCAGCGGCCAGAACCCGCAATGGACGGGTAAAGCCGCGGGCGACGGTCTGATACGGCATAGTGCCTCCCGGATGGACTGATTGTGTGACTTGGGGGGTTGTGAACGGCCGGATTGAATTCCGAGCCTCTAGAATAGCCGACTCCGGCGTGCCTTGGAAGACCAGCCGGATCGGCCGTACTATACCGACACTTCAGCCAGGCAAGCCGTTACGACTCCGGCCCGGACGTCGGCCGTCAGTTTTGTGGCGCGTGCCCCCGGCCGAAGGTAGCTCGTCGCTCGTCAGTCCTCGTTCATCACAAGCTTGGAAAGGCCGGCAGCCCGTGAGCGGCAACACGCTGAAGCTGTCCACCATGATGTTCCTGCAATATTTCGTCTGGGGGGCCTGGTTTGTGACCATGGGCACCTACCTCGGGACGACCCTGAAGTTCGATGGCACACAGGTTGGACTGGCGTACGGGGCGACCGCACTGGCGGCCATGATTTCGCCGTTCTTCGTCGGTCTGGTCGCCGACCGATTCTTTGCGACCGAACGAATCCTGGCCTGCCTTCACATCCTGGGTGGCGGGCTCCTCTACTATGCCTCGACCCTTTCCGACTTCGGCAGGTTCTACCCGGTCCTGATCGCCTACGCGCTCTGCTACATGCCGACCCTCGCACTGACCAACTCCATTTCTTTCGACCACGTAACCGATTCCGCGCGCGATTTCCCCAAGATCCGCGTGCTCGGTACGATCGGCTGGATTGCCGCCGGTATCATGGTCGGTCAGCTCGGCTGGGAGGCGACCGCTCTGCCCATGCGATTGGCT
This sequence comes from Gemmatimonadota bacterium, assembly GCA_040902615.1. Lineage (GTDB taxonomy): Bacteria > Gemmatimonadota > Gemmatimonadetes > Longimicrobiales > RSA9 > JBBDWZ01. The sequence goes on from JBBDWZ010000029.1 coordinate 7,357, forward strand.
GCCGCAGCTTCGGTGGTGCTCGGTTTCTACTCATTGGTATTGCCACACACACCGCCACATGCCGCCAACAAACCTTTCCGCACTCGGGACGCGCTGGGCCTGGATGCACTCGCGCTGCTCAAGGACGGATCGTTCGCGATGTTCATCGTCGGCTCGTTCCTGCTTTGTATCCCCCTGCAGTTCTATTACGCGTTCACCAACCTGTTTCTCAATGAGATCGGTCTTGCCAATCCAGCCAGCAAGATGACCCTCGGGCAGATGTCCGAGATATTCTTCATGGTGGCGCTGCCGGTTTTCCTGATGCGCCTCGGCGTCAAACGGATTCTGCTGATCGGCATGGCCGCCTGGGCGCTGCGCTATCTGCTCTTTGCCGGTGGCAACACGGACAGCCGCGTCTGGATGCTCTATCTCGGCATCCTGCTGCACGGCATCTGCTACGATTTCTTCTTTGTCACTGGCCAGATCTACGTCGACGAGCGCGCTACCGTCGACATCCGCGCATCGGCGCAAGGCTTCCTCGCGTTCATAACGCAAGGTGTCGGATTGTTCATCGGTGCGTGGCTGTCCGGTCGTGTTGTGCAGCGCTACACGATCGATGGCGGGCACAACTGGCCGGCGATCTGGGTGCTTCCGGCCGCAATCGCGGGCATCATCCTGCTGCTCTTTGCGGTTCTGTTCCGGCCGAGTCCGCGCGGCGGGCCCGTGACCGAGGCCGGAGCGGCGGCCCGGAGGGCAGCGTAACGGTCGACGCCGCTTCGGTGAGCACCGCCGGAGCACGGCCCGGGTCGAACACTGTGTCCCCTTTACGACCTGTGCTCTCGTGTGACCGAAGTTACATGTTTTGCGAACAGTCGGGGCATCGCAGCTCTGTTTCCAGACCCATATCTTGGTCGAGTACGCACCAGCGCCGTCTGGAATAGCCGTGCAAGTGCAGGCATACGGGGCGGCCACACCGTCGGAGGATTGGCGATGGACGAAGAACACGATCCGCATCGAGCTCACCGAGGAGCAGCGCAAGAAAGTCCGCGAAGCTGGCGGACACGGATGTCGATGCGCTCGAGTTCACAGCTGAGGAGCTCGAGCCGCGGATCGCGCCCGCCGACCCGATCAATAGTTTCCGCCGGCTGTAGCCAAAGGGCGGCTGAGAATAGCAAGGGTGCGCGGGCT
>JBBDWZ010000030.1:0-5514 GCA_040902615.1 Gemmatimonadota bacterium
GGCTCCAACCATGCTGACCTGACTCGATGACTTGCTTTCGTCAGGTCATAAATGGCGGGAGCCCGTAACTCGTAGTCGTCGTCGTAGTCGTAGTCGTTCTCGTCCGTTAATTCGTCAATCCGTTCCCCGACTGCCGACATGCACCGCCACGATCCCACCACTATACGTCTGCCACGAGACCTTCGCGAATCCCGCCTCCTCGAAACGCCGCGCTAGTGCCGGCGGCTCCGGAAACTGCAGGACAGATTCGGGCAGATACGTATACGCGTTGTTGTGTCCGGAGACCGCGCGGCCAATCAAGGGCAGCATTCGCCGAAAGTAGAAGAGGTAGAGTCCACGCAACGGCTGCCAGGACGGCGTCGTGAATTCCAGGACGACCAGTTTTCCGCATGGCCGCAGCACGCGCGCCAATTCGCCGAGTCCGCGTTCGATCGATGCCAGGTTGCGCACGCCGAAGCCCACAATGGCGCCATCGAAGCTGGCGTCGGGAAAGGGCATTTGGAGTGTGTCGGCGCACGCGGTACCGATCGGTAGTCCGCGCACTTTGGCCGTACCCGCGGCCAACATCGGAAACGTGAAATCCGCGGCAATGACCCTACCGCTGAAGGCAGGCCTTGTTGCGAGCTCGACCGAGAGGTCCAGCGTCCCGGCGCAGGCATCCAGGTAACGGCCGTTGGATGGAGATGCTTCGAGCAGGCGATCGACCGCATGGCGTCGCCAGCTCTTGTCACGATTCAAGCTGAGGAGGTGATTCAGCAGATCGTAGCGGGGAGCGATCGCGCCGAACATGCGGCGGACCCCATCAGGCGCCATTCCTAATGCAGCCAAGGCGTCCTAAATTGCTGTCGCAGAAAGAGAACTCGCGCTCGCATGACGAGCGAGGAGCCTCAGAAGCGGACGAACCTACTTGGCCCATCCACCTGCTACAAGGCCAGTTCATGCCGAAACCCGGCGGGGAGCTGCGCCGTAATGTCCCGTGCGGCCGCCACGCCCTCGCTCATGCGGGAACGCGGCGCTCCCCGGATCTGTGGACTACTCGAAGCTAACGGACCAAGAGGTCGTCGTCCTCGCCCGGCAGGGGCGGGAGACGGCGTTTCGCGATTTGATTGGTCGTTATCAGCGGCCGGTTTTCTCGCTCATCTACCGCCTGGTCCGTGACCGGGAGCGGGCCGAGGACCTTTCGCAGGACACCTTCATCAAAGTGCTGAACGCGCTGGATCGCTATGATCCGTCGTACAAATTCAGCTCCTGGATCTTCAAGATCGCACACAACACAGCGCTGGATCACCTGCGCAAAAAAGAGCCGGAAACCCTGTCTCTGGACGGTTCTCCCCATGCGGAAACCGCGTCGGAGGCCGAGGCCAGCATGGTGACAGTAGCCGGAGACGAGCAAAGCCCGGAGGATTACACGGCCCAGAGGGAGCTCTCCGGGGTTCTCGAGCTGGCGATTGCGAAGCTCCGGCCGGAGTACAAGACGGCCATTGTGCTCTGCCACCTGGAGGGCCGGGCATACGAAGAAATTGCCGAAATCATGGCTGTTCCGCTGGGTACGGTGAAAACCTACATCCACCGTGCGCGCCATGAGTTGAGGGGCCATTTGGAGCACCTTCGGGCTGAAACCTGAAACGAGAGGAATCCGTATGGAAACCAGGACCATGAAATGGGAGACCCGAACGTGAGCGACAAGCAGTTTCATCCGGCGGCCGAAAGGCTCGACGCGCTGGTCGAGGGCAACCTCGATCCGCCGGAGCGCCTGGTTGTCGAGTCGCACCTGGCCGGGTGCTCGCGGTGCCAGACCGAGGTAGAGGAACTCCGTTCCCTCTTCTCGGCATTGGCGCGTCTGCAGTACTTCGATCCGGCGCCTGGCTTTGTCAACCGGGTGATGTCACAGGTTCGCCTGCCCGAGCCCTGGTGGTCGCGTGCGGGTCAACTGCTGGGCAGTCTCGCACCGCGGACCTCGCGCGGTTGGGCCTTTGCCAGTGCCATGCTCGCGCTGCCGCTGGTTGGTGTCGGCTCGGTCATGCTATGGCTGCTTTCGAAGCCGTACGTCACCGGCGATGGACTGGTCGCGTTCACGACCGCACAGGCCAGCACGAGATTCACAGCTGCCTGGCAGAGCTTCATTGGCCTGGTGATCAAGTCTGATATCACACTCCTCTTTGCCCGATCGCTCGAGGCGATGGCGAATTCGGGCGTGGCCGGTACCGGCGCGGTCGCCGCGCTGTTTGCCGGTCTCAGCATTTTGTCAGGCTACGTCCTCTATCAAAACCTTGTCCGCACTCCGACGCGGAGATCCGACTATGTATCGTACAGCTTCTGACCGCTCGCTGTGGTCGGCGGCGCTGGTCGTGATCGCGCTGGGAACCGTCTCCTCTGTGGAGGCGTCCCCGCTCTGGCTGCTGCAGCAGGCAACGCAGCAGCCGGGCGTGCGCATCATTTCCAGTGAGATCGCTTTATCACGCGAGCAGGCAGAGCTCAAGCTCGAACTCGCGAATGGACGAAAGCTGACACTGTCGGCGGTCGCGGGAAGCTCTCGCGGCGTGCTGCACAATGGCATTTCCGGTACACCCGACAATTTGACCCAGCTGTTCTCCCTCGGCGTAGAGCGCGGCGGCGCAGTGGACGTTGCCTGGCGCAAGCTGTTGAACGCGGCGATGGATACGCCGACTGATGGCCTGGCCGAACTGCTCAGCCAATGGGATGCACCACGCGGCGGTGAACAGCTCGATCGATTGCTCGACAACGCGCTCACCGGCGCACCCCTGGCCGACCCTGCGAACGTCGGTCCGGATGCACCGCAGTTTGGCGACAGTGTGAACAAGCTGCAGGACAAGATCATTCAGCTCGAACAGGCGCTCGAGCGCGTGCAGGAAACTCGCGTCGAGCCTGTGCGTGAGCCACGCGGAATGGATTGGTATTCACCCGTACGTCATGTCGGCCGCGGCGTAGCCGGAGTTCTTTCTCTGCTGGTAACGTTTGCCGTGCTGTTCGGCCTCGGCTTCGCCCTGATTTTCTTCGGTGGCCGCAGATACCTCGAAGCCGTTGCCGATGCCACACGTGAAGCCACCATGCGTTCGTTCCTGGTTGGACTGGCCGCATCGTTCCTGATGGTTCCGGTGTTCGTGCTCGGCATTGTCGTGCTTGCGATCTCGATCGTCGGCATTCCCGCGCTGCTCGTCTGGGTGCCGGCATTCCCGCTTGCGGTTGTGCTCTCGCTCATTCTCGGCTACATAGCGGTGGCGCACTCTGCCGGTGAAGCGTTTGCCGAGCGCCGTTTCTACGGCGGCGACTGGTTCTCGCGCGCCAACTCCTACTACTATCTGATTACCGGCCTTGGATTGCTGCTCATCTTCTTCCTGGCCGGCAACGTCGTGCAAATGGCTGGACCCTGGCTCGGCTTCCTGCGCGGCATTCTCGGTTTCCTCGGTGGCGTGCTGACTTGGGCGGCTCTGACGACTGGCCTGGGCGCGGTGTTGATCACACGGGCCGGCAGTCGACCCCTCAAGGGCGCGCCCGCGGCGCAGGCGGAGTTTTTCAACGATGCAGCCAATGTCTAAGGTCTGGGCCCTGGTGCTTGCGGCGAGTGCCGTTTCCGCTGCCGCACCGGCTGCTGCACAGGATTGGAAAACAATCCAGATGCGAAAGCAGTTTTCCGGGCAGGATCTCCTGCGCGTCAGCGTGGAGTACGGCGCCGGTGAGTTGTCCATTTCACCCGGTGACGAAAGCCTGCTTTTTTCCGGTACGCTGCGCTACGACGCAACGGTATTCCGGCCGCTCAACGAGTTCGATAACGACCGGCTCCGTATTGGCATTCAGGGCGGCAGCATCAAGGGCCGCAACATGAAGGCGGGCAAGCTCGACCTCACCCTGGGCACCCGCGTTCCGATCGATCTGGAGTTGAAGTTTGGCGCGGCTCAGGCGTACCTCGAGCTGGGCCTGCGGCGGGCTTCGATTCAAACCGGCGCCAGCGAAACCAACGTTCGAGTTTCCAAGCCCAATCGCGAAAACTGCTCCTCCGCCAGGTTCGAGGTGGGTGCCGCCTCATTTCGCGCCTCCGGCCTCGGCAATCTCAACTGCGAGGATTTCCGGATCGCGGGCGGTGTGGGCGATGTCGTCCTCGATTTCTCCGGCGAGTTCAGGAACGACATCAATGCCGATATCGACATGGGCCTCGGGTCATTGACGTTGCGTGTGCCTCGTGGCCTGGGCGTTTCGGTCCGCAAATCCGGGATCCTGGCCTCGTTCGACAGCCAGGGGCTCGTTAAGCGGGGCAATGTGTATTACTCTGAGAACTTCGACAAAGCCGAGCATAAGCTGACCTTCCAGATCGATGCCGCGCTCGGGTCCATTAAGATGCAGTGGGTCGACGGCGCCCTGGGCAGCCGTTAACCGTTTAATCCCGAAGGGGGGATACCATGGTGGCATCGTTCTTCAAGTACCTGGTCATTGGCGTGGCCGCTCTGATCGCCCTCAAGATCGCGCTCGGCATACTCGGCTTTGCCTTTGGCCTCGCGATCATCGCGATTCCGTTCGCCGTCATCGGCTTCGTCGTTTACAAGATTTTCGGATCCAAGCCTTCAAAGCAGATTTCCGATGCCGATAAGAAATGGCTCGAGAGCTGATAACGCTTTTGTGGATGTTACAAGGGCCGGCGTGAAACGCCGGCCCTTTGCATTGGGGGAACGGGGTAACGAAGTAACGAAGTAACGGACGAGCACGAGCACGACCACGAGTACGAATTACGATTACGGGCTCCAACTGTGTATGACCTGACGACAGCAAGTCGTCGAGTCAAAATGGTGGGAGCCCGTAATCGTCAATCGTACTCGTGGTCGTGCTCGTGCTCGTCCGTTGATTCGTTACTCGTGCTCGTCCGTTTCTTCGTTACTTCGTTGTGTCGACCTCAACCTTACCCCCACGCCCAACCTTGAAATATTTCGCGGCATGATCGTCACGCACGGCGATCTCGAGCCGACCGTTCGAGCCGAAGACTGCCACCGGCCCGCCCGATTCCACATCTGCGTAGGTTCGGCGTAACGAACCAAGGTCGGTTTTACCGAGCCGGACTTTGCCCGAGTTTACGCTGTCCTGCATGATGTTGGTGATCAGGTTGCCGAAGTGGTCGATGTGAATCACCGAACCGGTGATGACGCCATCTTTCTTGGATACATCGGGCACCTTGAGCTCGACTGGCTTGGGCACTTTCACGCCCAGCCGGTCCGGCTTGCGGCCGCGCGCGAGGTGCGCAGCGGCGGGTGCGAACAGGTCGCGTCCGTGGAACGTCGGCGAGATGGTCGAGGTCGGCGTATCGAGCGACGAAAGATCGTAGGCTTCGAATTCCGGAAATGCCTTATACACGAAAGTGAACACGCCGTTGTCCGGGCCAACCAGGTAGCGATTGTCGGCCATGACGGCGAGGGCACTGCGTGAGCTGCCGACACCGGGATCGACCACGACGATGTGAACCGCGCCCTGCGGGTAACGCCGCCAGTAGCGGTCGACGGCCAGCGCGGC
>JBBDWZ010000030.1:5524-8520 GCA_040902615.1 Gemmatimonadota bacterium
CGATGGAATGGCCCGCGTCATCGACGATGGCGTCGTGGCAGATCGATGTGATCACGCCTTTCATCGCGGAGACATAGCCGTCGGCGGTTCCGAAGTCGGTCAGCAGTGTAATGCGTGTTGCCATGGTTTCTCTGTCCCTGGAGGTTACTGCGCGACTACAGCAAGCGCGATGCGCTCTGCAATCGCACGAAAAGCTTGACCGGCTGGAGAGCCGGAAGCGGACAACGTGGTCGGCTGCCCTTCGTCGCCGGCCCGTCGTACTTGTATGTCGAGTGGCACTTCGCCCAGGTAAGGCGCGTGCATGTCTTCGGCCAGTTTGCGACCGCCGCCACGACCGAACACGTCGACGTTCTGGCGGCAATGCGGGCAGCAGAACCCGCTCATGTTTTCGACCACGCCCAGGATCTTTGTGTTCACACGCTCGAACATACGGATCGCGCGCCGGACATCACCGGTCGAGACATCCTGCGGTGTCGTGACCATCACTGCACCGTCCAGATTCACGGTCTGCACCAGTGACAACTGCGCATCGCCGGTACCGGGCGGCATGTCAACGACCAGAAAATCCAGCTCGCCCCATTCCACCTGCTCGAGGAATTGCTTGAGGATTCCCGAGACCAGGGGTCCGCGCATGATGGCAGGCTGCTCATCTTCCAGCAGAAATCCCAGGCTCATCAGGTGCACGCCGTGCGCGAAGAGCGGAACGATCTTTTCTTTGCCCTTCTCTCCGGTCACATGCGGCTTACGTTTTTCACCGAACATGGTGGGGATGTTGGGACCATAGACATCGGCATCCAGCAAACCCACGCGCAGTCCGGTAGAAGCGAGTGCCGTCGCCAGGTTGGCCGCGACGGTCGATTTGCCGACACCACCTTTCCCCGAGCTGACCGCAATCGTGTGCTTGATGCGCGCCATCAGTGCCGGATCCGGCGTGGGTGGCGGAACCGAGCCGGGCTGTTTTCGCTTGGGCTGTGCGGTCGGCGCGTTCGGCAAGCGCACGTCGATCTTCACGCGGGATACACCTGGCACCGATTCCGCCGCGGCGCGAACTTCACGAACCAGCGTTCCCGGATCGTCAGCGCCGAGCGCGAACTGGAAGTGGACCTTGCCGTCTGCTGCTACCTGGATTTCGCGCACCTGCTCCGAAGTAATCACATCGGCGCCGGTCCGCGTGTTCGTAACGTTCGAAAGCGCGCTCTTGATCGCGCGTATCATTGCCTGGCCCTGGTCCGACATTTAGCTCCTTACACAAACGGCCGGCACCCCCGCGGGGCACCGGCCGCTCAATCCAGCCGGCTCGCGCACCTTACAACGCGTGTATGCCTTTGACTTCCGGCACGGCCATGATGATGCGACGCTCGATGCCTTGTTTGAGCGTCATGGTGGATACCGGGCACGATCCGCACGCACCCATCAAGCGCAGCTGAACAATGCCGTCGTCTTCATCGAAATCGATGAATTCGACATCGCCACCATCGCTGCGCAGGGCAGGCCGAATTGATTCCAGCACTGCCTCGATCTTTTCGCGCGCCGTTGCGCTGTCGTCCCGGCTTCGCTCCGCGGTCACGGCCATGCCGCAATCTATCATCTCGCCACTGGACCAGTCAACGCCTCGGGCGTCGGACTGGTAAGCCCTGCAACGATTTAGGCACTTACTTTCCGGGCAATCGTCTTCGCCTGCGTGAACTGCAGCAGGTAATCCGGTCCGCCCGCCTTCGAGTCCGTTCCCGACATGTTGAAGCCGCCAAACGGATGCACGCCAACGATCGCGCCCGTGCACTTCCGGTTCAGATACAGGTTGCCTACGTGAAAATCCTCACTGGCGCGCTGAAGCCGGGCCTCGTCCTTCGAGTAGACCGCGCCGGTAAGCCCGTATTCGGTGTTGTTGGCGATGCGCAACGCATCGTCGTAATCCTTGGCTTTGATGAACGCGAGCACCGGCCCGAAGATCTCTTCCTGTGAGATCCTGGCTTCCGGTTTTACATCGGCAATGATTGTGGGTGGCACGAAATAGCCCTGATCGCCGTTCTTGGGAGCGCCGCCCAATACCAGCCTGCCTTCTTTTGAACCGATATCGATGTACTCGCTGATCTTGTTGAACGCCTTCTGATCGATAACCGCACCCATGAAGGTCGATTTCTCCGTGGGGTCACCCATCTTGAGTTGTCTGGCGTGTTCAACTGCTTTTTGCAGGACCTGGTCGTACACTTTTTCAACTACGATCGCGCGTGAGCAGGCCGAGCACTTCTGTCCCTGGAAGCCGAACGCGGCCGCGACGATTCCCTCTGCAGCCGCATCCAGATCGGCGGTTTCATCCACGACGATCGAATCCTTGCCACCCATCTCGAGCACGGTACGTTTCAGCCAGATCTGGCCGGGCTGCACCTTGGCGGCACGTTCGTAAATGCGCAGTCCGACATCTTTCGAGCCGGTGAACGCGATGAAACGGGTTTTCGGATGATCGACCAGTGCATCACCGATCGCGCCGCCGGGGCCGGGCACGAAATTCACAACACCGGGCGGAACGCCGACTTCGCGTAGCAGATCGACGAAAACCGCTGCGATGGTCGGCGATGTCGATGCCGGCTTGAGTACGACCGTATTGCCGGCAACGATTGCGGCGGCAGTCATGCCGCCCATGATGGCAGCCGGGAAATTCCACGGTGGGATGACCACGCCAACGCCGAGCGGGATGTATCGCAGCTCGTTCTTTTCACCCGGAAACGGTACCACCGGCTGAGGCCCCGCGAGCTTCAACATCTGCACCGCGTAGTAGTCGACGAAGTCGATCAGCTCAGCCACGTCGGCATCGGCCTCCGGCCAGGTCTTGCTCACTTCATAGACCAGCCAGGCCTCGAGCTCGAACTTCCGCTGACGCATCAGGTCGGCCAGCTTGAAGACGTAGTCGGCTCTCTTTTCGGTCGGCACTTTCGACCAGGTTTCAAACGCCTTGGAAGCCGCTTCGATCGCTGCATTGGCCTGTTCCACACTCGCCT
>JBBDWZ010000031.1:0-8447 GCA_040902615.1 Gemmatimonadota bacterium
CATGACGAAGTCGGAGAGCTTCGAATCGGTGGTTGCCGGCGAGGCCAAACCGGCGATCAACGAGGCTCGCCGACGAGCGCTGCTGTTTGTCAGTTTCGCAGGCCAGATAATTGTTTGCAGCTCCATCGGCGCGATTCGTCGCAATCCTCGAACTAAAGGCGCAAGCATAGTTGGATCGACGCCATCGCGGTGCTCCATGAAGATCGAGTGCACGCTCCAGCCCTGCACTCGGTTCGCATAAAGAGGGAGCACGAACGTCCTCTGAAACTGAGCGTAGGCGCGCCAGACTACGGAAGACGTTTTCCGCTCGAACGAAAGGACATCGCAAAACACGGGGCGCCCATCTGAATAAAGGATGTTCGACGCAGCCGCATCCTTCAGTATCCACCCAGCGGCCAACGCCTCTTCGCCCAGATCGAGCGTTAGATATCCCGCGTCGCGCAGCATGCCGGGCAGCCACTCGTGAGGGTAGACTGGGAAAGGGATGCGATCATGGCCGAGAATGCACCCGGCCCTATCGGCGCGCGTCGACACCCCGGGCGGAAACTCCTGCATGACCTTTGTTTCCGGAAACAGGCCTGCCGCTGTACCGCGGAAAAAAAACGCGCTGTTGATGAACTCGAGAACCGCATCAGCGTACTCCGTGCGGACAACACGGAAAATCTTGCCGTCGACGATGCGTAAGCTTCCCGCCGGATCGCGGAACGAAATCGATGATGGCGCCGCCTGCACTTGATCACTTCCCCGCGGGCCGCTCGACGCCGGATGGCGGCATGTACTGCGTGTACTGCCACCAGGCGACGATGTCCGAATGATCGCTCACCCTGCCTGCCAGGAAATCCTCGATCAGCCGACCAGTATGTATCGTGTTGATGGGTTGCGAGATCACGTGTGGCGACGTTTCGCGCAATCGACGAATCATCAGCGGGACCTTGTGCATCTCCTTGCGATCTTCGCCGACTTCGCGGACCAGTTCTTCCGGAGGAAGGTTCTGGACGAGTGCGTTCACTCTCAACCAATGATCACTCGAGATGATCAGCAGAATGTCTTGCCCTTGCGACGCTACGGCCAGGCGTTCAACGATTTTCCCGAGTGTCCAGTCGACCATAAGGACATTTTGATCGTAGCCCGGCAACGACTTGCCACCCTCGACCAGCGTAATGCCGTTGCTGCGCCTGCCGGGCAGATGTGGAAAGTTGAAGTGCAAGAAGGACAGCGCCGCTGGGGCATAATCGAGATGGGTGTCCAGGTGCTGCAATTGAACATCCGTGATGGCCTGCTGTTCTTGCGAATTCAGCTCGCTGCGTCGCGTGATGAGGTGCAAGCCGGGGATCACCGCGAGCGCCCTCCATATTCCCCACCACCAGGCTGGATAGGCGTGCGGTGGCCGGCTTATGCATGGCTCGACAAAGGGAAACAGTCCGCAATACGGATGGTAGAAACCGAGAATGGAAACGGCATGCCCGGAGGCTAGCAACCGGGAAAACACGGTGGGCCCGCTGGCCCAATCTGCAAGCGTGCCGTCACCGCTCTTGAGCATCAGCCGGGCCGGGCCGACGGGGATGGACTCGAATACTTGGGTTCCCGTTATCAGAGACGGTATGGAAATACCAGTCGAGGATGCCGGCGATACCGCATTCATCGCAGTGACCGATTGCGCCGCAAGCCGGTCGAGATTCGGAAGGACGAGCTTTGGATTCCTGCGCTCGAAAATACGGCCATAATCGAACTCGTCGAAAATGACCCACACCACGCGCCGCGCCGCCGGTGGTGCCGCGGCCTTCAGCGCTGGGAGAGCCCGCGTCGCCACCGGTTCGTCGCGCATGTCCACCACAGTGTAGAACCGGAAAATCGTTATGAATCCCAGCGCCCAGCCAAACGCCGCACAGGCGCGAAGCACCCGCGAACTGCTGCGCAGCAAGATCGGCGACAACAACAAAAATAATCCGAACAGACCGATGACCGTGAGTCGTCTTAAGGTCGTCAGATCGATCGATTGCATCCCGAGGAACGCCAGTAAATCCTGCAGCTTCTGCGAAAGATCATGCGGCGAAAGTGCCGCTGTGGCCAGGAAGCCGCGGCACAGGAAAACCAGCATGACAGCGCCCAGGAGGATGACCAGAATTTTCGAGTTAGCTGTCGCTTTGCGGCATATCAGTGTCACCCCGTGGATTGCCAGAAACACAACGATAAAGCCTTTCACGTGCGGCAGCACAAACGCATTCATGGCATCGAATACGAAATAACCGCCCGTGACGATCTGCAGAAGCGGGGGACTTACGACAAGCAACGCGAGACCGAGACTTAAGCCAATATTTTCCAGTCCGATTCGTTTGCCGATCGGACTGGATACCGCGGCGCTTAAGTGTGGCTTTTCCGCTTGAGCCTTCTCTTCAGCTCTCGCCATAACTGCATCGGGTTGCGTAGGTAAAAGATGATCGCTGCGACTAACGCCAACAGAGCCTGGAGCAGCATTGCCCCGGTTCCCGGATCGATGTAAGCAAAAGCCGGCCCGGAACAGAAGAACAATGCGGCCGCGGCGATAGATCTAGAGAATGCAGGCATTAGTCATCATGGTCGTCGAAGGCGAGGGAAGTGTATCAATGAAACGAACGTAAACACACTTAGCGCAACAGCTCGCGGTAGGGCGAGACGTCGCTGTCCAGCAAGAGACGGTTCTTCGCGAGCAGGTTCAGCGTCTGCTCGTAGTCCAGCACGAAGTCGCTGGAACTCAGCTCCCTGTCCAGAGCGGGCACGAGCGGTACGTCGGCGGAGAGCTCCGGCAGGGCAGGCCTCACGACGAAGTAATCGCCGCGACGTATCGTGTGGCTGATCTCCTCTTCGGACACGAGGATCTCGTCGAATTTCTCCCCAGGCCTCACGCCAGACTGGACGATGTCGATTGCCCGCCGACCGATCAGCGCCTTGGCAATATCGGTGATGCGCGCTCCGGGCACGCTGGGGATGTAGATCTCCCCGGGCAGCGCGTGCTTCAGCGCTTCGAACACCGTGTCGACCGCTTGGTCGAGCGTCAACAGAAAACGAGTCATGCCGTCATGTGTAATCGTCAACGGACCGCCCGAGCTGATCTGCTCGTGAAAAAGCGGGATGACGGAGCCGCGGGAAGCGAGCACGTTGCCGTAGCGCACGCAAATAAAGCGAGTCGAGCGGTTGAGGATGTTGGCCGAGGTGATCACCCGCTCCTGCAGCGCCTTCGTCATGCCCATCACATTGACCGGCTTGCACGCCTTGTCCGTGCTGATTGCGATCACGGTTTCGATTGGCACGCGGTGGTCCTGTATCGCCTGTACGATGTTCATCGCGCCGATGCAATTCGTTAGTACGGCCTGGCCGGGAAAATACTCGCATGTCGGAACCTGCTTCAGAGCCGCAGCGTGCACGACGATGTCGGAGTCGCGCATGGCGCTCACCAGATCGGCGTACGACCGCACATCGCCGATCCGAAATTCGAGTACATTCATGAAATTGCGATACTCGATGTCATCCGTAGCCGCTTTTCTACGATGAAGATAGTCGACCCGCATATCGTGCTGCTTACCTTCGTCACGCGAGAAAACAATCACCTTGCGTGGCGTGCCCAGCTCCCCCGTGAGCACACGGCGCACGAAAGTTTTTCCCATCGAACCGGTGCCGCCGGTGACGAGAATGCGTTTGCCTTCGAGTATCATCGCTGCATGGCTCTCAGTCTGCTCATCTCTTCTATCATGTTTTCCCACGACGGGGGGCGATACTCGAAGCGCTTGCGGAACGGCGTCGAATCGAGACTTCTTTTGCACTTGAAGACGTCGTCAGGCTCGACTTGGATATCCAAGCGGTAGTGTTTCCTGATCAGGTTGAGTAGAGTGTACTTATCGATTGGGTCGCTCGACACGTGCCACACACCCTGTGCCGCAGGATATTTAGTGAGCAGCATCTCGACGATGCGCGCCATTTCGATAGTCGTGAAACCATTGAAAATTGCGTTGCGGAATCCTCTGGCATGGCCTTTTTGTGAGAGAAACCATTCGACGAGGCTCGTGTTGCGGCCGAGCTCGTGGCCGATCAGCGAGGTGCGAAGTGTGAGGCACCCTTCGCCGCGCACCTCACCCAGCAGCTTCGTCCGCCCGTAGAGGTCTTCGGCATCCGGAGTATCGGTCTCGGTATAGCCGCCTTTGCGTCCGGAGAACACGCAATCCGTGCTGAAATGCACCAGGCGCGCGTCCGTCTTCCTCGCCATCTGGGCGAGCTTGTGCGGCAGTAACGCATTGATCTCGATGCTCGGTATGCTTTCCTTCGCGATCGGAAGCTGCTTTACGATGCCAATACAGTTGATGATCGCATGGGGTTGAAAATCCATCAGCACCCGGTCGAGCGTTGCGGAAGCCGTCACGTCGATGCGGCCGTAGGCGTTCGATGAATCGAAAAGCCCGTGTCTTGCGTAATGGCCGATATCCTCCCGCAGTGTGACCTTAACGTCGTAGACCGAGCGCAGGTGCATGAAAAGTTGATGACCCAGCATACCTGCGCCGCCTGCGATCAGGATTCTCAAAGTCGCTTCCTCAACGCGCGCCGTCGATGCGCCCGCCATTCACGAGCTGTTTAATCGCATCCCAAGTTCGCCCAGCCGTCGTCTGCCAGTCGTACAGTTCGGAGCGCTTTTGAGCGCGTCTACCGAGCTCCGCTATGGCGGTCGGATCGTCGATCAGCGAGCACAGCCTGCCGGCGAGTTCCGCGGGTGTGGCCGGATCGAAATAGATCGCGCCATCGCCCGCGAATTCCGGCATTGGCGGCCTGTTAGACGAGAGCACCGGTCGGCCCGCCGCCATCGCCTCCAGCAGGATGTTCGGACAATTCTCCGACTCGGAAGCGAAAATGTTCAATGTGGCATGCTGATACAGTCCAGGCAGGTCGCCGTACGGCAATGCTCCGGTGATCACTACGTCGCGCGTAAGCCCGAGCCGGTGGATTTCTGCCCGTACCTTGCGGCCGTAATCAGGATTCTCCGGCCCAACGATCAGCAGCTTGAAGTCGCTGCCGCTCTGCTGCTTGAATGATGCAAATGCCTGCACGACTTCGATCTGCGCCTTGTAGAAATCGATATACGAGACGTACAGGAAGTAGCTCGCTCCGAAATGTCCCGCCGCCCAATTGTCACTGGCGATCGCAGGCGCCCTGAACTGTGGTGCGACGCCGTGGGGGATAACCACCGATCTTATGCGCCGCCCTGCCGCGAATCTCTCGACGACCTGCCGTGCATAGTTCGAAATGAAGATCACCAGGTCGGCACGTAACATGCTCCTCAGCATCAGCCGATGCAACAGCCAGTTACGGAAGCGTTCGTAACCGAACGGGTACCTCGCTCGTTGGCGCGCGTCGAACGGTATCATGTTGCGAAACATCGTCACAACCTTGCACCCTGCGGGTGCTGCGGTCACCACACCGCCCGGGCAGAACAGAATATCGGCGCGAAACTCGCGCGCAACGCGCGCGAGAACGAGTCTTTCCCACGCCACGCGCGCGAATGGATTCTCCAGCAGCTTCGGCACCGATCGACGCTCGACGTGCGGGTGGTCGAATTCGAGCTTGAGCGACTGCGGTGCAAGCAGAAGCACGTCGACAGACCCGTCGAAAGGCACGAACGCCAGCAGGTTTTTGAGATAGGTCTGCCCGCCTTGCTGGCGCGCCGAGAGGGCGTCGATCAATATCCTCATCGGACTTTCGTGCCGCGGCCGATGACGTGGCCCGTGCGAAACACCTCGATGTCAGCGAGCGACGCTTCGGCGAGCCAGCGTCGCACGGTGCTCTCGGATTTGGGATGATCGTGCTCCGGGGACAGCATGTCGAAGGTGTCGAGGACCGCCCATTCCTGCAACTGCTGTTCCGACAGTGCGTACACGCTTTCGTAGTTGACGACCGGTACAAGATACTTGAGCTTGCGCCCGAGAAGCGGGATCGCGGCCAGGCGACGGCTCATCTGCAGCAACGACGGCACGGCGCGCTGGACTAGCCGCAAGAGCCTGTCGCTTCGCATTTTCTTGGTGAAAGGCCGCACCCAGTATTTCGACCAGAATAAATTTGTCCACAGGAGCGGATACACATCCACCGCGATGCGTCCACCGTTCTTCGCCTGTTCGGGAAGCCGAGCGAAAGCCTGCTGCGGGTCCGGCGTGTGCTGCAGGACGCCGAGACAGTACACGAAGTCGAAGCTGCCGGGCACGAAGGGGAGTTCGAATATGCTTGCCTGCACGGCTGAGAAGCGCGGGGATCCGGATAGATTGCTTTGGGCCGCATCGATGGCTTTCGAGTAGTCAACGCCGACGACCTCCGCCCCTGATTGTAGTGCTACCTCGGCGAACCGCCCCGCGCCGCAGCCCACATCGAGTATTTTCTTGCCTTGCATGCGCGACCAGTCCCATCCCGTGGTTGCGTGCAGGCGCCCGCGCGAGATCGGCACGCCAGAATAGCTGTCGAGCTGAGTCTTGCTGAAGACATTCCACTGGAAGCCGAAGCTGTCCGCATAGTTGTGCGGGTCTACGAATCGCGGAATGCCGTTTTCGACGGGATAATGCCGGCTGCAGCCTGAGCACTGCAGATGGCCCGACACGAGGTCGGCGCCAGCCGCCTGCTCCTTGGCCGGGATGAGCCTGCCCCTGCAGTGCGGACACGCGAGAATGCGCAAGAGGCTGTGCTTCACATCGAAATCTGATATTCCCGCCGCCACAACTCAAACATGACGAGAGCGAACAACCGTTCACCGTTAGCGCGCCCTTTTTGCTGACCCTGCATGAGGCCGGAGATCGTTTTGCGACAGAAGATGCCGTTGGCTGACTCCAATAGAACCTGTCTGAAGAAGCTTTCCCAAGGACCGGACTGCAGCCAGGAAGCGAGCGGAATCGAAAACCCCTGTTTGCGGTGGTGATCAAATTCGGCAGGCAGGAGCCGTCGGGCCAGCTTTTTCAGCAGAAGCTTGCGGCCCGTCGTATTGGCCTTCAGACGCGACGGCACCTTGCCGAAGGCAAACTCGATCAGGCGATGATCGAGCAGTGGTGCGCGTACTTCCAACGAATTGAGCATGCTTGCACGGTCTATCTTGACCAAAATGTCCTCGGCGAGATAGTTGATGAAGTCCATACGGGTTGCACGCTGCAATATATCAGTGGTGAGCGGCATGGCTTCTTTGCGAATGCGTTCTGCGGCCGTCGGGTTTCCGGGCTGTTCCGGCATAAGCCGTCGCCGCATGCTTGGATCGAAATGCATCGGAATAAGCGGCAGCCCGCTGCGCCAGTCGGCGCCCAGGCCCTGCAGCCAGTCGCGCCCTCTGAATCCCACTGGAAGCACGGCCTGCGCGGCGGCGGTTGCGCTGGTGCGCAACGCCTGTGGAATTCGGGCCAATCGTTGCTGCAACCACAGAAAACGGCTGTAGTGCACGTAACCGCCGAACAGCTCGTCGCCGCCGTCTCCTCCGAGCGCGACCGTGCAATGCTCGCGTATGGCACGGCTCACGAGATAGGTCGGGATCATGGAGGAATCCACCATGGGTTCGTCGAACTGCCTCGCCAGCATGGGTAGAAGCTCCACGCTGGATGGATAGGCTTCGAGCTCCACATGCTGCGTATCGAAATGGCGGGCGACCAGGCGCGCGTGTGGAGTTTCGTCGAACTTGGCGTGAGCTGGGAAGCGAACCGTGAACGTTTTCACGGTCGATGTCGAGCGCGCGGCCATCGCCGTAACGAGGCTCGAGTCTACGCCACCGCTGAGCAGCACGCCCACCGGCACGTCGGCAACAAGACGCCGACGCACCGAGTCAGCGAGCAGCGCCTCCAGCTCGTCCACCAGCGCATCTTCCTGGACCTCGTCGCCAGAGGAGCACGGCGCGGCGTCAGGCAGATCCCAGTAGCGCCAGACTCGCGCTCGACCGTCATTCATGTCGAACACGAGGGCGTGAGCAGGCGGCAATTTCCTGATGCCCTGCAAAATACAGCGCTCCCCCGGAACGTAACCCATCGACAAATAGCAATCGAGAGCCTCGGCGTCGACGCGCCGCGGGAACGCAGGATCGGCGAGCAAGCCTTTCAGTTCCGATGCGAAACGCAGAGAGTTCCTCGTGAGTGCGTAGAACAAGGGTTTTTCGCCCGCGCGGTCGCGTGCAACGAAGATTCTCCGGCGGCGGCTGTCATATAAGGCGAACGCGAACATGCCGTTCAGGCGCGAAAGACAGTCCGTGCCCCATTCGCCGTATGCCGCGAGGATGACCTCGGTGTCGCTACGCGACCGGAACGAATGGCCTCTCGCTATAAGATCATCGCGCAGGTCGGCAAAGTTGTAGATTTCGCCATTGAAGACGATAGTGAGCTGCGAGGTTCCATCATGCATCGGCTGATGCCCGGCCCGCGTAAGGTCAATGATCGAAAGCCGGCGGTGGGCCAGACCGACGCGCCCATCCGCCG
>JBBDWZ010000032.1:0-8430 GCA_040902615.1 Gemmatimonadota bacterium
GCCTCAAGTCGGCGCGTCGTCTGTGTGGCTCAGAAACCCGGCGGTACTGCGCAGCAGACCGAAAGGTGGGGAGCACCAAGCTCCCGCTTCCCATTTTGTGGCCGGAAAGCTAATGACGTGTCGGGCCTAAATCAAGGCAATCAAAGGAAATCCGACCCCACCTCACTCGCAATGGGCTGGCATGGTTCAGAGCGCCTTACGGGCGATTTCATCCTCGAGCTGGGCAATAAATTCGGACACGCCCAACACTTCCTGCTTCTTACCCGCGCCCTGACGCCTGACTGCCACCGTGCCTGCTTCGGCCTCGCGAGCGCCGACCACGGCCATGTATGGGACTTTTTGGGTTTCGGCCTCGCGGATCTTGTAGTTGAGCGTGCCTGACCGATCGTCGAGCCAGGAGCGAATGCCCTGCTCTTCGAGCTGAGTGACCACGCTTCGACCGGCGGCGATCTGGTCGTCGGTGATGGGCAGCACGCGCACCTGCTCCGGTGCCAGCCAGAGCGGAAACGCACCGGCAAAGTGTTCGATCAGAATCGCAATGAACCGCTCGAACGAGCCGAAAATCGCTCGGTGAATGACTACCGGGCGGTGTTCGTGATTGTCCTCACCGACGTAGAGCAGGTTGAAACGCTCCGGTGCGGCATAATCGAGCTGAATGGTGCCGAGCTGCCAGGTGCGGCCGATCGAGTCGGCTACGTGAAAGTCGATCTTGGGCCCGTAAAAAGCGCCATCGCCGGGATTCTCCTGGTATGGCAAGTCCAAGGCAATCAAGGCATCACGCAGCCCTTTCTCTGCGCGGTCCCACATTGCGTCATCACCAATCCGGATTTCCGGGCGCGTGCCGAACATGATGCGGTAGTCCAGGCCGAGCGTGCGGTAGAAGTAACCCACCAGCTCACTCAAGCGCCGGACTTCATCCGCGATCTGCTCTTCGGCGACGAAGATGTGTGCATCGTCCTGCTGGAACTGTCGAACCCGGGTCAGGCCGCTCAGCGCCCCCGACACTTCGTTGCGATGCAGCACGTCCTGCGTTGCATAGCGGATCGGCAGCTCGCGATACGAGTGCTTCGTGTTTGCATACAGCAGGTAGTGCGACGGACAGTTCATGGGCTTCAATGAGAAGTCGTGCTCGCCGCTCTCGGAATCCAGCACCAGGAACATGTTCTCCCGATACTTTCCCCAATGCCCGGAGAGCTCCCACAGCGATTTGTTGAACATCAGCGGCGTCTTGACCTGCTGATAGCCGTTCCTGGCCAGGGTCTGTCGCATCCACTCGCCGAGTTCGTGAAAGATCGCCGTGCCGCGATCGGTCCAGAACGCGGAGCCGGGCGCTGACGGATGAAAGAAGAACAGCTCGAGCTCGCGGCCGAGCCTGCGATGATCCCGCTTCTTGGCTTCTTCGAGCCGCTCCAAATACTGCGTGAGCTCCTGCTCGGTGAACCAGGCCGTCCCGTAGATGCGCTGCAGCATCTGCCGCTTTTCATCGCCGCGCCAATACGCGCCCGCAGTGTGCTGCAGCTTGAAATGTTTGACCCGTCCGGTAGACGGCACGTGCGGGCCTCGACAGAGGTCTAAAAACGGACCATTGCGATAGACGGTGATCACCTCGTCATCGGCAAGTTCAGCCAGACGCTCCAGCTTCAACGGATCGTCCGCGAAGAGCTCGCTCGCTTCTGATTTGGTCACCTGTTTACGCTCGAACGTCTGGTCCTGCGCCGAGACCGACCGCATTTGCTGTTCGATCTTCTCCAGATCGTCAGGCGTGAACGGCTGCTTCACATCGAAATCGTAGTAGAAACCATTTTCGATCGCCGGTCCAAACCCGATGCCCGCGTCGGGCCGTACGGATCTCACGGCGGTTGCGAGCATATGTGCCGCGGAGTGTCGCAGAACGGCCAATGCGTCGGGATTCTTCTCGGTTAGAATCTCAATGCGGGCATCCCCAAAGAGCGGGCGAACCAGATCGACGATCTCACCGTTCAGCTTCGCGCCTAACGCCGCTTTCGCGAGGCGCGGACCAATACGCTCGGCGACGTCGCGCACCGTGCTGCCCGGCTCGAACTCGAGGATTTTGCCGTCCGGCAGCGTGATCTTGATCATGCCCAGTGTCCCTTTCCCAGACAAAAAAACGGCCCCACCATGATGGAGAGGCCGCCGCGTTGATCGCTGCCAGACGATGTCAACCGGCCGCGTCTCTCCCGAGATCGGTCGTGGTCAGTGTAGAGGCTGTCGTCGTTCCGCGCATACCTGATCCCGAATGAAGTTGCAAGCAAAGTATAGACGGCTCATTGGAGACCGGTCAAGCGAGAACTCGCCGTCGGGTTCCCGCGAGTCACGTGCACGCCGGCCTGCCGGTGAACCCCGCTGAGGGACGCCGAACCATTGCGGGCGCCCGGGTGTACGCCTACCGTTCGACCGACAGTCACTCTCCCGCAGACCCCTATCAATCGAAGAATTTATGAGCGTTGGGATCGCGCATTCCGGCAAAGGCCTTCCGCTCCACACCAAGATCCTCATCGGATTACTGGTTGGAGGCATCATCGGGCTCATCCTCAACTGGGCGGTTGGTTCCGATCATCAGTTCGTAGTCTGGACCAACAAGTATATCGCCGGACCTATCGGTCAAATCTTCCTGCGCCTGCTTTTCATGATCGTGATGCCGCTGGTATTCGCGTCCATTGCCCTGGGCGTCGCAGGGCTGGGCGATATTCGGCGGGTCGGCAAAGTCGGCGGGAAGGCCATCAGCTTTTTTCTTGGAAGCACTGTTCTGTCGGCCACGCTCGGCATTCTGCTCGTGCTGGCCGTGCGGCCCGGGTCCAACATTGATCCTGAAGTGCAAACCCGCCTGCTGGCTACCTATGCCGCCGATGCCACGTCCAAAATCGAAACCGCGCAACAAGGCGGCTTCGGCATTCACACCCTCGTCAACATCGTGACCCGCAATCCGATCAAATCCATGGTCGACGGGGATATGCTCGGCGTGATTTTCTTTGGGCTCATGTTTGGCGCCGCGCTCACGCTCATTACGGCTGCGCGCGCCAAGCCCATGATCGACGTGCTCGAGGCACTGCAGGATATAGTGATCAAGATCGTCGAGATGGCCATGAAGCTTGCGCCCTGGGGGGTGGCCGGTCTGATCTTCGGCGTGACCTCAATATTCGGCTTTAGTTTGCTGCTTCCACTCGGCAGCTATGTCGGAGTTGTGTTGGGCGGTCTGCTGATTCACGTGCTCTTCACGATTTCGATCATCCTGAAGACCTACGGCCGGATTTCTCCATTTCGGTTTTACGGCCGCATTCGTTCGTCCATCATTACTGCTTTCTCGACCAGCTCGAGCGCGGCAACACTGCCGACCAACCTCGCCGTTGCCGAACAGAACCTCGGGATTCCGCCGAGGATTGCCGGCTTCGTCATTCCGCTGGGCACCACCATGTGCATGAACGGCACCGCGCTGTATGAGGGAATTACGGTGCTCTTCCTGGCGCAGGTATTTGGGGTATCGTTGAGCGTGCCTGAGATGGTCATCGTCATGGCGATGTCCGTCATCACGGCGGTCGGGGCCGCCGGTGTGCCCGGAGGTTCTTTGCCCCTGCTGGTCGGCATTCTGATGATGTTCGGCGTCCCCGGTGAAGGCATTGCGCTGATCCTCGGAATCGATCGGATTCTCGACATGTCGCGCACCACCGTCAACGTGATCGGAGACCTGGCGGTTACGCTGTGCGTGGCGCGCTCGGAGGGCGTTTGGGATCCGTCCATGGTGCCAGACCAGCCCATGATGGGGGTCGGCACTCTGGACGATAGCCCGGGCTGGCCGGGTCCCTCAAGCCCGATTGGCGAGGCAGCGCCGCGCGTCTAGCCTGGCAGCGCGGCTGTCACGTTCCGAGCCAGAAAAATTTCGCGACGATTGTGAATCCGTAGCCAGTGCTCGAACCCCGGCACAGGCCGTCGCAACACTTTCTGGCGCGGCACAATTCTGGACATCCGCAGGGTACTCCCCCGCGTGCGAAACTGACCAAACATGAATCGAGCCATACCACATTTCGCGGCGGGTACTACCGCGACGAATGCCAGCATCGCGGGCCTTGCCGCGGTCGGCCTCGTCTTCCTGGTGCCCAGCCCCCAGTGGCGTGAACTGGCGAGTGTTACGGTGCCGGGCGTGGCCCTACTACTCGTTATCGCGCTGCAGTTGCTGCATCAACATTTAACCGATTATTCGACCGCCCAGGCTCGGGCCGCGGCCCAGGTGGATTCCATCACGGGGTTGCCCGCGCTACCGGTGGCCGAGCTGGTCCTTTCGACCGAGTTTGCCGCCGCGGAACGCGGTCGTGAGCTCACCATCATGCTGTGCCGGATTGATGCGTTTCATCGGTTCCGGGCCGCACACGGCGTAGAAGCCGCTGAGCGTTTACTCGCCCTGAGCGGTCGGGTCTTTAATCGTCGGACTCGCGGGATGAATCTCAGTGCCCGGTATGATGACAATGGCACATTCGTCACCATTCTGTCCGGTCAGACGACGCGCGGTGCCCGCATATTTGCGGAACGAGTGCAAAAGGATCTGATGGCGCTCGAGGTGGCGGACGATCCGCAATCAGTAAGCATCGGCATCACCACGTTCGAGCCGCACATTGGCTCGCCGGGCGAGCTGCTGCGCGCCGTCGAAAAGGCCGTCCGCGATGCCGAACAGATCGGCGCTACCATCGTGGTGCAGGGGGAGACGAATTCGCCGAGCTATTCGCGCTGATCGACCGCAGCCGCGCCCGAGGCCAGGTCCAGCTCGACCAGTAAAGCAAAATGGTCGGAAGCAGTCCGGGCCACCGCGGACCGGTTCAATACGTCACAAGCGCGAATGCTCGATTGGTATCGTTCCGGAGTGAAGATGTAGTCCAGCCGTACGTGCGGATCCCAGGTGGGGAACGTATAGCCTTCCCCGGTCGGATGAGCGATCCGCCAGGCGTCTACATAATGCTGATCGATCATGTGCTGGATGGTGTGGCGCGCTATATCCTGCCCGCTCAACCACACCATCGCGCGAATCCACTGCGGCATCCGCTCTGCTTTCAACACTTCTCCGGGCGCCAGCGCGTTGAAGTCACCCGCAATGAAATGGACGCCATGCTGGTGTTCGCGGATCGCGTAGAGGAGTGAGCGGATCTCGAACCTGCGCCGCCATTCGCTCCAGTTCGAAAACCACGCGCTCAAGTGCAATCCAAAAATGCGCAGTTCCGGTCCGGCCAGCGCCAGCTCGAGGAAGGCATGCCGCGTCCAGCGCGGCAGGTGCCAATCATGATGAATGACTTCACGACGAGTCAGATAACCGGTCGAGAAGCGCGGTCGCGAGTCCCAGTTGGGCAGACCGGTCAACTCGGACAGGCGTTCAACCACGCCTCGGTCTGTAGCTTCCTGCAACAACACAACGTCCGGATCTGCCGATCGGATCACAGCAGCGAGTTCCGCTTCGCGGCCCCGTCCGCCATAGCGGATGTTGTAGCTGAGCAGCCGCAGCGTCACGGTCCGCCTCGATCGGAATCAATCAGCGTGTAGTAAGGCTGGTCGAACAGGACGTCGCGTGCGAACTGCACGAGGCTGGTCGACGCCTGCAGGTTTACCGGCCGACCGGCCAGATCACACAGACCCTCGCGCAGTTCGTTCAAGGCCGGACACGCATCCGGGTGCTCTTCGCTGAGCGGTACCGTATGCAGTCCCGGGATGTAAAAGGCATTCCAAAGGCCAACCAGGTCAGCAGCCAGGAAGGTCACATCCAGGTCACTGGTGCCTGGCCCTTCTGCATCAAATGGCTGACCATCGCTCCACCGGCTGCCGGTAACCGCACTACCCCGCAGGATGACTTCTCCGCCTTTGGGCGTTACCCGCCGCAGCGCATCAATGAACGTCTGAAACCGATGCTCATCACCGCGAAAGGCCAGTCGAACGATGCGACTGCGCATAGTTTCGTCGTGGTTGTCTTCCATTTCCTGCCCGAGGGTTGACATCCATTGCCCGCAATTCCCCTGCTGAACACAATTTCCGTTCCCGACATCGCGGGCGGGGGTCGCCGCGAGCGCAAAAAGGCCCGCCGATTGTACTCGACGGGCCCATGCTCTGCATCCAGCGCGGTTCCGGTGAGCGCAGGCGCTCACCAGTCCGGCAGTGCGGCTAGTACATGCCGCCCATGCCGCCGCCCGGCATTGCCGGTGCGCCCTTCTCTTCATCCTTACGCTCGACGACCACCGCTTCGGTCGTGAGCAGCAACGAAGCGATCGAAGCCGCGTTCTGCAGCGCCGTGCGCGTAACCTTGGTCGGGTCGATCACGCCGATCTCGACCAGGTCCTCGTACTTGTCGGTCTGCGCGTTGTAGCCAAAGGTCGGGCTCGGGTTGCTGCGAACCTTGTCGACCACGATCGAGCCTTCGGTTCCCGCGTTCTCTGCGATCTGACGAATCGGCTCCTCGAGTGCACGGCGTACGATGCTCACGCCGATCTGCTCGTCCGGATCCTCGACCTTGAAGTCGCGCATCTTGTGAGCAACCCGGAGCAGCGCAACCCCACCGCCCGGAACGATGCCTTCTTCGACCGCGGCGCGAGTTGCGTGCAGCGCGTCTTCGACGCGGGCTTTCTTCTCCTTCATTTCGGTCTCGGTAGCGGCACCGACGTGAATGACTGCCACACCGCCGGCCAGCTTGGCCAGACGCTCCTGAAGCTTCTCCTTGTCGTAATCGGAGGTCGACTTGTCGACCGCCGACCGGATCTCGTTGATCCGACCTTTGATCTTGTCGCTCTCACCCGCACCGTCGACAATGGTCGTGTTGTCCTTGTCTACGACCACACGCTTGGCCTTGCCGAGATCGTTGATGGTCGCGTTCTCCAGCTTGAAACCGACTTCCTCGCTGACCACCTGGCCGCCGGTCAACACCGAGATGTCCTGCAACATCGCCTTGCGACGATCGCCGAAACCAGGCGCTTTGACCGCGCAAACGCGCAGTGTGCCGCGCAGCTTGTTCACGACCAATGTGGCCAATGCCTCACCCTCGACCTCTTCCGAGATGATCAGCAATGGGCGACCCAGTTGCGCGACCTTCTCCAGAATCGGCAGCAAATCCTTCATCGAGCTGATCTTCTTGTCGTGGATCAGAATGAGTGCATCCTCGAGCACGGCTTCCATGCGCTCCGGATCGGTCACGAAGTACGGCGAGAGATAGCCGCGGTCGAACTGCATGCCCTCCACGGTCTCCAGCGAGGTTTCCATGCCCTTCGCCTCTTCGACCGTGATCACGCCGTCCTTGCCGACCTTCTCCATCGCGTCCGCAATCAGGTTGCCGATCTCTTCATCATTGTTCGCCGAAATCGCGCCGACCTGAGCGATCTCCTTCTTGCCCTTGGTGGGCGTCGAGATGGCCTTGAGCTCCTCAACCACCTGCAACACCGCTTTGTCGATGCCGCGCTTCAGCGCCATCGGATTGGTGCCGGCCGTTACGTTCTTGAGTCCTTCACGGAAGATCGCCTGCGCCAGCACGGTCGCGGTCGTCGTGCCGTCACCGGCGAGGTCACTGGTCTTAGTGGCGACTTCCTTCACCATCTGTGCACCCATGTTTTCGACCGGGTCTCTCAGCTCAATTTCCTTCGCCACGGTCACACCGTCCTTGGTGACGGTCGGCGATCCAAACTTGCGGTCGATCACGACGTTACGGCCCTTCGGACCCAGCGTGACCTTGACCGCCTGTGCCAGCGCGTCAACACCGCGCTTCAGCGCAGCCCGCGCATCTACATTGAACTGCAGTTCCTTGGCAGCCATTGCTTTATCTCCTCAGCCGTAATTAGCGAACGATCGCGAGCACATCCGACTCGCGCAGGATCAGGTACTGCTCGTCTGAGACCGTAACTTCAGTCCCGCTGTACTTGCCATACAGCACCTTGTCGCCCGGCTTCACTTCCGGTGCGATGCGTTTGCCGTCGTCGGCAATTCGGCCCGGGCCTACCGCGATGACTTCTCCCTGTTGGGGCTTCTCTTTCGCAGTGTCCGGGATGTAGAGGCCACCGCGCATGGTCTCGGTGTCCTCAAGCGGCTTGATGACGATCCGATCAGCCAACGGGCTGATCTTGGTCGACGCAGCAGTCGCCATAGGGAATCCTCCGTTGTTCGAGTCACGAGAATAAGGTCGAGTAGTTAGCACTCGGTTTAGTTGAGTGCCAAGAACCGGCGCAAATGTAACGGACCTTTGGGTCGCGTCAATGGCCGGTGCCTGTGCGGGCCGAGCTGCACGGGGACATGCCGACGCGCTGGGACATGATGGCAGGAAAACGGTGTCTTTTCGACCGACAGAGGCCGTGTGAAAGGGTGTTCTGGCGGACCCGGAAACAAGAAGCCCGGTCCATGGAGAACCGGGCTGTAATGATGATTTCGGGCTGGACTTATTGCCGGGTCAGATTGCGGCGT
>JBBDWZ010000033.1:0-8425 GCA_040902615.1 Gemmatimonadota bacterium
GGTGACCAGCCAGCGGTACGGCTTGAGGTAACTGAGAACGCGACCGTAGACGCCGGGTTTCTTCACGGACGCACTCCGGCCCGCGGCAACAGGGTCGCTACCGGCAGGATCATCTCTTCCGGGCTGACGCCGCCGTGCAGGAACGACCCTCGATACCGAGCCTGGTACTCTCGCAGCTTGGTGGGATACACGAAGAAGTAGTCCTCCAGCGCGAGCAGATAGTTCGTGGCCATCGGTCCGCGCGGGAAACGTAGTGCACGTCCATCCTTCAACGCATAGACCGCGGACGGATCCTGCGCGCGCAGGTCCTGCCCGAACTTGTAGCGCAAATTGCTGCTGGCATCGCGCCGCGCGTAAATCGTGACCGGGCGCTCACAATGGATGGAGCCGTGGTCGGTGGTCAGCACGACGGGTATCCGCCGAGCGGCTGCCTCGCGCAGCAGTCGAAATGCCACGGAACGCTCGAACCATTGCCGGGTCAGCGCCCGCAGCGCCGGCACATCGCGCGCGACTTCCATCAGGATGGCCGACTCGCTGCGTCCATGGGTCAGCAGGTCGACGAAATTGAACACGGTCGCGACTACGCCGTCACCCCGCAGCGCACTGCGCACGCGGCCAAACAGCTCATCGGATTCCGAGTCGGTGAACACTTTTTCGTAGTGTACCGACACGGCGCGGCCGGTCAAATGCCGCAACTGCTCTCTCAGCAGCTGATCTTCGAACGCATTCAGACTGCCTTCATCCGTGCCCCACCAGTCCGGATGGTCACGCGCGATGGTGTCCGGGTACTGTCCGCTGAAGATCGCGTTGCGCGAATAGGGTGTCGCGGTCGGCAGAATGCTGCAGTACAGGTCTTCCTTGATGTCGAATTCGTCGGACAACAGGGAACGGATGACCCGCCACTGATCCAGTCGCATGCAGTCGATCACCATGAAAAGCAGCGCGGACTTTTCGCGCATCTGCGGCACCACGTATTTGCCGACCAAATCGATCGAGAGCGGCGGCCGGTCCTGCGCCAGCTCGTCGGTCCAGGTGCCGTAGACCTTGGTGATGTAGAGGCCGAACTTGCGGCGCACATCGAGCAGGAGCGCCTGCACCGAATCCAGCAGGCCGCGTTCATTGGCCTGCTCCAGCCGAAGCTCCCAGGAAACCAGCTCGTCATATACGGCGAAGAACTCCTGCCAGGTCGAAGCATCATCGCGCAGCTGTGAGAGCACTGCGAAGCGTGCCGCGAAGTCCTGCGCCGCGCGCTGCTGCTGGAGCTGCTGCCCTTCGAGCAGGCGCGTAACCACGGACAGCACCTGGCGCGGACTGGCCGGCTTGACCAGGTACTCATCGACTCGGCGGCCGATCGCCTCGACCAGCGTGCGGTCCTCCTCCGACTTGGTGACCATGACTACGCGCGCATGCGGCGCTTCCCGGCGCAACTCGCCCAGCACGTCGAGGCCACGACGGCCCGGCATCTGCTCATCGAGCAGTACCAGATCGTACGTGTGCTCGCGCGCAATCTCGAGCGCGTCATCGCCGTTGGTGGTGGTATCGACGTGATAGCCTCGCTGCCGCAAGAACAACAGGTGCGGCTCGAAACTGTCTACTTCATCGTCGATCCAGAGGATTCGTTTAGGCATCGCTGTGATAGAAGGGATCAAGGATCGCGGATCGCGGATCGCGGATCGCGGATCGCGGGGCCGCGGGGTCGCAAACGCAGGATCGAACGCTCCAACTGCCGCTCCAGCTCGTGATCTGTGATCCTTGATCCGTGATTTGTGATTCGTGATCCCGCGATCCGCGATCCGTGATCCGTGATCCTTGTTCCTCTTACCCCCGCGGTTCCTTCAAGTAGCGATTCACCGCCAGATCCACTTTTTCCATAACCATGTCCACCGTGATACGCTGCTTTCCGTCCGGGCGATACTCCATAGACAATGGATAGTCCTCATCCGGCGTCCGCGCGTAGCCATCCACGATCAGCTCGGTGTATTTGCGATAGGGGCCGTAGCGTTTTGGATTGGTGTATCCATACAGGCCAATGACCGGGCGATCGAGTGCGCGCGCCGTGTGCAGCGGCCCGGTGTCCGGACTCAGTACGAGGTCGGCACCGTCCAGCAGCCAGACCAGACGGCGCACGTCATCACCCAGCGCATCGGTGAGTGCGATTCCCGATGAACGCTTGATCTGATCCGCAAGCTGCCGCTCGATCAGCGATGGACCGCCCACCAGGATTGGCTCCATCTGGTAGTCATGCACCAGGGCCTGCATGACGCGGGCATATCGGTCGGGCAGCCAGTTCTTCTCGACTTTGCTGGTGCCGACCACTACGGCGCAGGTGCGCCGACGCTCGGAGAAGAACTCCTGCTGTGCCGCTCGTTCCTCACGGGTCAGCGCGATCTTCCACTCTACGGGTTGTGAATCGACGCCGAGGTGCTCCAGGAATTCGAAATACTGGTCCTGCACATGGCCAGTCGGACGCGCAGGAATGCGGTGGGTCGTAAACAACCAGTTGAGGTCGCGGGCCCGGCGGCGATCGAAGCCGAGCTTGGCGTCGGCAGCCAGCAACGCAGTGATCAGCCCGGCCTTGAGATAGACCTGCAGGTTGATAGCGAGGTCGAAGTGCCGGCCACGCAGCACATCGTGCAGCTCACGATAGGAGCGGGCCGCTGCGGTACCTCGCCGGCGCTGGAATACGATGAACTCATCGACGGCCCGATGTCCGGCTACCAGCCGATGCGGCACCGGCTGGATGATCCAGGTGATACGGGTCGATGGCCAGAAACGCTTCAAGGCATTGACGACCGGCAGGACGTGCACGGCATCGCCCAGTGCGCTCAACATTACGATGACGATGCTGCGGGGCGGAATCTCGATCGGAAGATCAGCCACTACGGTGGGCCAGCAGGGCGGCTCGAAACTCAGGTGCGAGCGCGCGGCCGGTATTGCGCTCCCACTTGTTCAACGAGCGTTCGAGCCGGGCGTGCATCGAGCCCGCGCTCGCGCGGCCGATGCGCGCGCGATCCAGGTCCAGGACCCACGCCTCCGGCCGTCCCGCGCCAAACTTGATGAGAATGTTCTTCAGGTTGAGGTCGGCATGAGCGAGTCCGGCACTCGCCAGCTCAGCCACGAGGGCTGCCGCAGCCTCGAATGCGGCCAGCTGATCCGCGCGCGACCGTTGGGTCTGGCCAAAGCCGAGCTGCGCCAGGTCCTCCGAATCAGGCACATACGCCGTGGCCAGGTCTGCACGAAGAAACCAGCGGCTCGGGTGTATTCCCAACGCCATCACTTCAGGCGTGCGAATGCCACGCTCGCGCGCGGCCGCACTCACAATCAGCTCACGCAGCGGCCGCGGCTGACCCAGACGCACGTACCGATCACCCAGCACCGAAGCGACTGCGCCGCCGCGCCGATACCGCCGAACCACCCATTCGCCGTGCGGCGTGCTCACTCGATAGGTCGCGCCCCGACCCTCAAGCGGTTGCGCATCGGTCCGGGTTGCGGCGTATGCGTACAACGTGTCATGCGAGTGCAACGCATCCCGTGTGAAATGAAACAGCTCTGGCCGCGTCACCAGCAGCGCGGAACCCACCGCGTACGTGCGATAGCCGGCCGGCAGCGAGGAAGAGCTCAGCTCGCGTTCTCCGTGTAAATCCCGATCCTGAGCGGCGGGTCGATCGCGCGCTCGAAATGCAGCTTGTTCTGGTTACCCACGACGATTGTGCGCTGCTTCTCCCGCGATTTCGGATAATCCTTGCCCTGCTCGCTTTCGACAAACAGCACACTGCCCGCCCCCAGTCCGGCTTCCAGCTTTCGCAGCTGCTCGCGCAAACTGTTGAGCACCTTGTCTTCGGCTTCCTGCTGAAACAAGCCTTCCGCACTCGCCGTGAGCTCGTGAACCGCTTCCCGACTGTACTTCTGCCCGAATTCCTCCGTGCTCAAGGTCAGTTTCCCGTTCTTTTGAAAGCCGACCTCATTCATCGCCCGCGAATCAAAGTTTGGATCCACACTGTGCACGCTCGTGCCGTACTTCCGCAGAATCATCACGCCTCCACGCCGGGAACGTTTGGGATCCGCTAATCTGCCTAGGTTCGGACGACTGGCAAGCGGTTGTGCGTCAAAACCCTTTGACTCACAACTGGTTGGGATACCGCCGATCGTTCTCTTGAACCCGCAATTCCGTTGCGATGCAGGCCTCTCTTCGGACCCCCTCGGGTATGAGCCGGCACGAGCGCCGGTTGACGCACACGGGTTTATGCTGCCATACTACATGGGCAAGGTTTAGGGTCGCCTAAAAAAATTGTTAGTACTGGATAAACCATGGCACGACATCAGGCACTGCTGACTGCATTCTTGACCGTCGCACTCGGCGCATGCGATCGGCTGGTGACCGAAGCACCGCTCGACGGCGATTTGTTCGATGCACCGGTTGCGGGTTTGACACAGTCGGAGCTGGCAGCGTTTGCGCGCGGTGACGTGGAATTCGGACGGCGTTTTGCGCCGGCCACAGGTTTGGGTCCGATTTTCAATAATGTGTCGTGTGCGTCCTGTCACAGCGGTGATGGACGGGGGCGGCTGGACAACGTACTCCGGCGTATCGGCAGCAGTGCGGACGATTTCCTGCGCGCCGACGGTGGCCCACAGGTTCAGGACAAGGCAATCGCGGGGGCTTCGCCCGAGCGCGTCCCGGTGGGCATCGCGGTCTCGGTCAGACTCCCGCCACCGGTTTTCGGGGTTGGATTGATCGAGGCGATAGCGGACAGCGTGATCATGGCGCGGGCAGACCCGGATGATCGAGATGGCGACGGCATTTCCGGCCGGGTGAACCTGGTCCACGCGGCGGACTTCGTTCCGCTCTCGGAGCCGGGCGGCGGTACGGCAAAGCGGGTAGGCCGTTTTGGGCGAAAGGCACAGGTCAGCAACCTGGTCGAGCAGACGGTCGAGGCGTACCACCAGGACATAGGCATAACGTCGGACTTTCGGGTCGAAGAGAATCGGAATCCGCAATCGAGCATTCCAGTAGAGGCGCACGATCGAGTTGCCGATCCCGAAATCGGTGCAGCGACGGTGCAGGCGGTTGTGCATTACATGCGCGGGTTGGCGCCCCCCGCGCCTGGTGGTGAAACCGCGCAGAGAGTGGAAGGCAGGAAACTGTTCGAGCAGGTGCGTTGTTCGGCCTGCCACACTCCGCGACTCACAACCGGCCGCAGCGTCATTGCTGCTCTGTCGAATCAGCCGGTTGATCTTTACAGCGATCTGCTGTTGCACGACATGGGCGATGAGCTGGCGGATGATCGGCCGGACGGTGAGGCCAGCGGCCGCGAATGGCGGACGACGCCGCTCTGGGGCCTGCGGCTGATGCGCGGTTTTCTCAATGGCGAGGCATTCCTGCTGCACGATGGTCGGGCGCGCACCGTAGAAGAAGCGATTCGGTTACATGGCGGTGAAGCCAGGTCAGCACGCGACGCCTTTGTCGCGCTGACGCCGGCTCAACGCGCCGCACTGCTGGACTTCGTCGAGTCGAGATGATGGATCGGCGCGCGTTCGTGCATCGGTGGCTCGGTGTGGCAGCAGGAGCGGGCGGCTCCCTTGTGCTGACCGGCTGCGCGAGCCTGGTAGTACGCTCGGTCACACCAGTCGACGGCAGGATTCAGCTGGCACTGAACCGCTATCCGGAGCTGGCCGAAGCAACCGGGTCGCTGCGTCTGCAAGCGGACGGCATGCGCGAGCCGATTTACGTTCTGACTCAGACTGACGGTAAGTACATCGCATTGTCTCCGATCTGTACGCACCTCGGCTGCACGGTGGAAGTGGAGCGAGACCGACTGGTCTGTCCGTGCCATGGTTCGACCTACGATCGTGGGGGTGCGGTTCTCAAGGGACCTGCCGAACGTTCACTGACCCGATTCCCCACGCAGGTCACGGCCGATGGTGTGCTGGTGATCGAATTGCGAGCATCCGAATGAATTCGTCCGCGACCGTGGCACTGATAATGGTCGCCGCTGCAATCGCGGCTGGCGCAGCGCCGGCGGCGGGCCAGCAGCGCGACACGGTGCGCACCGATTCGGCGGGCCGCCCGTTCGTTCGGGGCGGTGTCTACGACAAGCCATTCCAGGCTCAGCTGTTTGGCCGTACAGCGATCGGCGGTTATGCCGAAGTGCATGCCCGTTACGAGCGAGTGGACGGCCTGCGCGAGGAAATGGGATTCGATGCCAAGCGCTTCAACCTCTTTACGAGTACACGGGTCAGCGATTTTGTGCGCATCGCGTCCGAGATCGAATTCGAGGATGGCGCGCGCGAGATCAAACTGGAATACGCGGCCATCGATTTCCGGATTCATCCGTCGCTGAGCCTGCGCGGCGGGATGCTGCTATCGCCACTCGGCAAGTTCAACCTCTCGCATGACAGCCCGCTCAATGAATTCACGGATCGGCCGCTGGTTTCGACCGAGCTATTGGGCGTCGCGCTGTCGGAGCCTGGCTTTGGCGTGCTGGGTCAGTTCGGTTTTGCCCGTACCGGGCGCCTCACCTACGAGGTGTACGCAACCAACGGCTTTCACGACGGGCTGATCACGGAAGCGGAAGAGGGCACGCGCATCGCGCTTGGACGCGGCAACCTGGAGGACAACAACGGTTCGCCAGCGTTGGTCGGCCGGGTTGCGTTGAGTCCGCTGGTAGGCCACGAGCTGGGCGTTTCGGTTCATCACGGCGCCTATAACGTGTTCAACCTGGAAGGCACAACGATCGACAAACGGCGGAACCTTTCGATCTTCGTGATCGATCTGGAGAGTCAGCTTTTAGGCGTGCAGCTGAATGGCGAAGCTGCGCTGGCGCGAATCGACGTACCGGCCAGTCTGGAGGGCATCTACGCATCTCGTCAAACCGGATTCTATGTCGAAGCCATCCGTGAGTTCGGGCGCGGCTGGATCCGTACCATGCCGAACTCCATGTTTGCGGCCAAAACGCGGCTTGACCGGGTAGATTTCGATACGGATGAATCGGGTGACAGCGCGGGCCACATCAGTTTCGGTATCAATTTTCGGCCGACCCGCGATTCAGTAGTAAAGATCGACTTCGTTCGTGGTCGGGGCCGGGACCGCTTCAACAACCTGGCCGAGCAGGCCGCATTGCTGGTCTCGCTGGCGACGTATTTCTAGGGCAAATTCGGCGGACAGGTTAACGTTCCGTTAACAGCGCCCCGGTCGTGGCCTCAGTATATTTCCAGCATGTTCGATCTGGCCATCATCGGCGGTGGAATCAACGGCACCGGCATCGCGCGTGACGCAGCCCGTCGCGGATTGTCGGTCGTGCTTTTCGAGCGCGAGGATTGGGGTGCGGGTACCACCGGTAGTTCCACCCGAATGGTGCACGGTGGTCTGCGCTACCTGCTCTACGACATTCCCACGACGCGACACTCGAGCGAAGATGCCGGGCGCATCCGTCGAATTGCACCGCACGTAACCTGGCGCATCCCTTTCCTCTGGCCGTTGTTTCCGGGCAAACGTTTCATCACCGAAGCCACAGAAGCTTTTCTTTCTGCCTACGATCCGCATGCGCGACGCAAGGGTGGTTTGCCGCACGCGCGACTCACGGCGGCTGAGGCGCGAGCGCTGGAGCCGGGCCTGGCGTCGGAAGTAAGCGGCGCGCTCACACTCGACGAATGGGGCTGTGATGTATTCCGGCTCGCGGCCCTGAACGCGCTGGACGCGCGCGAGAGCGGAGCTGAACTGCACTCACATGTCGAAGTACTTGAGTTGTTGCGATCGGGAACGGCCGTGCGCGGGGTGCGCGTGCGTGACCGCATCAACGGCCGGAGCTGGGATGTGGAAGCCAGGCTGGTGGTGAATGCGGCCGGCCCCTGGGCAGGAGCGGTGGCCAGTCTGGCGGATGCGCGCGTAGCGATGCGGCCGGGCAAGGGTGTTCACGTCACGTTCGAGCGTCGGATCGGCAACTATGGTTTGATCCTCGAGGGGGTGGATGGCCGCGTGATGTTTCTGGTTCCGCACGGCGCCGAAACCATCGTTGGTACGACCGATACCGATTATTACGGCGACCCGGTGCATGCGGATCTCGACATTCATCGGGATGAAGTGGCATACGTGATCGAAGCGGCGGCCCGCGCGCTGCCGCAGGCACGCGAGTGGCGGCCGATCCGCGCCTGGGCGGGCGTGCGCAACACGCTATTCGAGTGGGGCGTCGACTCCGACGATCTTTCCCGTCGCCACGAAGTTCTCGATCACGAGACGCGCGATAACGTTCCGGGTCTGCTCTCCGTGGTGGGCGGCAAACTGGCCGCGTTCCGCAGTCAATCCGAAGAAGCGGTCGATCTGGTCATGCGGAAGCTGGGCAAGCCGCAGGTCGTAGCCACGACCGGTTCCTCACCGTTGACCGGCGCCGAAGCGGAGCCCGACTTCATGGCGCTTGCTCGTGAGATCCCG
>JBBDWZ010000034.1:0-8415 GCA_040902615.1 Gemmatimonadota bacterium
GGGAATGCTCGATCACTGCGACTTCCGCGAGCAGGAGAACCGCACCACCGAAGACGGACGGCTGCGGCCGGACCTCATTGTGCGCCTGCCCGGCGGCAAGCGGATCGTCGTCGACGCCAAAGCGGCGGTCACCGCTTACCTCGACGCGATCGAAGCGCCGGACGAAGAAACCCAGCGCGCGCGGCTCGCCGATCATGCGCGCCAGGTGCGCACGCACATGACGCTCCTCGGCCGCAAGGCGTACTGGGAGCAATTCGATCCCGCGCCGGAGTTCGTCGTGCTCTTCCTGCCCGGCGAAATGTTCTTCAGCGCGGCCTTGCAGAGCGACCCCGAGCTGATCGAGTTCGGCGTAAACGAGCGCGTGATCCCCGCGACGCCCACGACCCTCATCGCGCTCCTGCGCGCGGTCGCGTACGGCTGGCGCCAGGAAGCGCTCGCGAGGAATGCGCAGGAAGTCGCCGCGCTCGGCAAGCAGCTCTACGAGCGCATCGCGAAGCTCGCGGAGCACTGGGATACCGTGGGCGACCGCCTCGGCAGAGCGGTGGACGCCTACAACAGCGCCACCGGCACCCTCGAATCGCGCGTGCTCGTCTCCGCGCGCCGCTTCCAGGACCTGCACGCGGCGCCGGAGGATCTCGCAATCGAGGTTCCGCCGCCGCTGCCGCAGACGCCGCGAAAGCTGCAGGCGGAGGAGCTCGTGCCTGGTCTGCCGGGCGAGAGCAATGGCTAGCCACGGTGAATTGCAATTCTCACCGTCATTCCCGCGCCAGGCGCGAATTCAGAACGAGAACGTGGCGAACCCGATGCGCCGAGCGGATTACGACATCAGGCACGACGACCTGCCGGTTACGATCGACGCGGACGCGCTGGCGGCGTTCTACACGGTGGGGGAGCGCACGATCCTCGATCACAGCCCGGAAGTACTGGGGTTGAGGGAGATCTAAAGTGCTTATTTCATCGCAACTAAACGAGACTCCGCCACTTTACGCTCGTAAACCATGGATTACATGAATTTCTTCAGAAATGGCACCGGGCTCTCCGACCCTTTCCCGTACCAACAGAGGCTGGCAGAAGAACCGTGGCCTGACCTATTGAACATTCCGACGGGGTTGGGAAAATCAGCGGCGATAGTCCTGGCATGGCTCTGGAAGAGAGGCTGGCGTCATGGAGGACGCAACGGTAATCCTGATGCAAAGACACCTCGGCGACTCGTCTATTGCCTGCCGATGCGAGTCCTGGCCGAGCAGAGCGAGCGGAATACCCGGAGCTGGCTGCAGAATCTTGGAATCGCAGGAACGCCGGGCGAAAACAAGGTTTCCGTCCATGTCGTGATGGGCGGCTCCGATGACCTCAGGAAGGCGACTTGGGCTGACTACCCGGAGGAGGACGCCATCCTCATCGGCACGCAGGACATGCTTCTTTCAAGAGCCTTGATGCGCGGTTACGGCATGAGCCGCTATCAATGGCCGATTCACTTCGCATGGCTGCACAACGACGCATTCTGGGTGTTCGACGAAGTGCAACTCATGGGGCCGGGACTTGCCACCAGCGGGCAGTTGGAAGCATTCCGGCACGAACTGATATCCACCCGTGAGAGCCGCACCTTGTGGGCATCCGCCACCCTCAACCGGGCTTGGCTGAAGACGGTGGACTGCGATCCCGACACGATGGTCTCGATGGAGCTGAGCGATGAGGAGAAGGAATCCAAGGCCGTTCGCGACCGGCGCGATTCGATCAAGCCTTTGAGCCGATGCGAAGTTGCCTTAAGCGCTGATGGGAAATCCGCCGTCGCGAGCTATCTTGTAGAGCTCGCCCGGCAGATCGTCGATTCCCACCGCCCGGGAACCACGACCCTGGTAATTCTCAACACGGTAGAACGCGCCCAGGGCTTGTTTGACGAGATTAGTGCACGCCTGCTGCCTGCGCCGGCAAAGAGGAAGAAGAACTCTCAAAGCGCCGCTCCTCAGATCGAAGCCAACGCTCCCGAACGTCTGCTCGTGCATTCACGCTTCCGCTCTCGCGAACGAGCCGCACTGAACGAGAAGCTGTCGAATCGCCCTGCTCATGACGGGCCTGGCCGCATCATCATCGCTACGCAGGCGATCGAAGCTGGGGTCGATCTTTCCGCGCGCGTGATGTTCACGGAATTGGCACCTTATGCCTCGATGGTGCAGCGCTTCGGCCGCTGCAATCGTTACGGGGAATTCAACGATTCCGGCGACGCGCAGGTATTCTGGATCGACGTAGCTGAACCGAAACCTTATGAGCCAGGCGAGCTCGATGACGCACGGCGGCTGCTCCTGAAATTGTCGAGTGCCTCGCCAGGGACCCTCCCGCCGGTCACCGCCGAAGCACCCTTGCATCCGGTACTCCGACGCAAGGATTTCCTTGATCTGTTCAGCACCGAATCCGATCTCTCCGGCTTCGACGTGGATGTCGCCCAGTACATCCGCGATACCCACGATGCGGATGTGTTGCTGTTCTGGCGCGAATGGATCGATGTGCAAGAGGCCAAGTACCAGCCGCCGGCCACTCCGGACGAACTATGCCGCGCAGGACTGAGTGCGGCGAGCAAACTGCTTGGCCGCCTGAAGAATGGTGACGTGTACCAATGGGACACACTCGCGCGCGAATGGGTGAATGTTCCCAATCTCAACAAACCCCGCCTGCGTCCCGGCATGATGCTGATGCTCCGTGCCAGCGTCGGAGGCTATACGACGGAACGTGGTCTTTCGCCTGAATCTACCGCTGCAGTTCCGGTCCAAATCGTCGCTGACGCCAACGCGCTCACTGTCGAAGCGATAGATGACGAGCACCGCAGTCTGCTTACCCACGCGGTCACGCTGCCACGCCACCTGGCGGATGTTGAGGACGCGGCGCAAGGGCTCTGTGAGTCGCTCGCAGTTGCCGAAACACCTGCCGTAATCCGTGCTGCGCGCTGGCACGACGTGGGAAAGGCGCACGAGGCATTCCAGACCATGTTGCGGACAGCTCACCGCAACGCAACGGGCGCTGATCTTGGTGAAGCGCTGTGGGCTAAATCCGGTTCGATGCCAGATCCCGCTACCGGTCAGCCGCGCAAGCCGGGCCGCCCAAACTATTGGATCGCGGGCGAAGCCAAGCCGCGCAGGCACTTTCGCCACGAACTCGCATCCGCGCTCGCCTGGCTTGCGCGGCATGACGGCGAACCGGATGCAGACTTGATCGCCTATCTGATCGCCACCCACCATGGCAAGGTGCGCCTGTCGCTGCGTGCGCTGCCCAAGGAAACCGAGCCGCCGGATGCGCGCATGTTTGCCCGCGGCGTCTGGGACGGAGACTCGTTACCCGAAGTGAGGTTCGAAGACGGCGAAACGCTGCCCATGACCATCCTGCACCTCGACCTGATGCGGCTGGGCGAAGGCCCGCGAGGCGCGTCCTGGACCACACGCACGCAACGTCTGTTGAAAATCCATGGTCCGTTCCGTCTGGCGTGGCTCGAAGCTCTCGTGCGCATTGCCGATTGGCGTGCCACGCGCATAGAACAGGAGGTGTCTCGTGGCAACTGACATTCTCCTGCCTGGTTGTACGCCCACTCCACTTGCTGCATACCTGAAAGCAGTGGCCGTGCTGCGGCTGGTTGCCGAAGCCGGCACTGAAGGCGGCGGAGACCCCGCCGCCACGGGGTTCTGGCGCAGTGACATGTTTGTGCTGCGCACGCGCCTTACGGAAGACGAACTGCGACACTTCTTTCTGGAACGCTACACGTCGACGCCGTTGGTCGCACCTTGGAATGGGGGTAGCGGGTTTTATCCCAAGGACAATACGGACGGCATCCATGCGCTCGAACAGTCCACTTCTGAGCGGTTCGGGTCTTACCGACAAGCGATATCTGCGGCACGGCAGGTCGTTGCGGATTTCGGGCTGAAGGAAAGCCCCAAGCAGGAACAGAAGGCCGCTTTACTGCAATCGCTGCGCAACGTGGCTCCGGAGGCCTTGCTTCGCTGGATGGACGCCGCCGTGATCCTCTCCGGAGACGATCCTCGCTACCCGCCGCTGCTCGGTACCGGCGGCAACGACGGTCGACTGGATTTCACCAACAACTTCATGCGGCGACTCGCTGAATTGATTGATTGTTCTTCAGGAACCCCGACGAACATAGCCGCGGCGGAAAGCCTGAACTCTGCGCTTTTCGGGCAACTAACTAATGCCTTGTCGGATCGCGCGATTGGTCAGTTCTCGCCAGGTGCAGCTGGCGGCCCCAATGCGACGTCGGCGTTCGAAGGCGACTCTCGCATCAATGCTTGGGACTTTGTCCTGATGCTGGAAGGTGCTGTCCTGTTCGGCGCGTCCACGGCACGCAAGCTGGAATCGGGCGACCCTGCCATCCTTGCCGCGCCTTTCACAGTGCGCAGCCGTGCCGGCACCGCCGGATCTGCCAGCGCCGCTGACGACGGAGACGCACGCGGAGAAATTTGGATGCCACTATGGTCCGCACCGTTCAGCATCGATGAATTGCGTTGCCTGCTGGCCGAAGGGCGCGCCGCTTTGAATGGGAAACCGACCCGAGACGGTCTGGACTTCGCCCGGGCAGTCGCACAACTCGGTGTAGACCGAGGTATTGAGAGCTTTCAGAGGTACGGGTTTCTAATGCGGTCCGGCAAGGCCTTTATCGCCACCCCACTCAACCGCATCAAGGTTAAGCGAAACCTCGACGCTGACCTCATCGGCGATCTCGAACGCCGCAACTGGCTTGCCTCCGTACAACGCCATGCACGCGACGACAATGCGCCCAACGCTTTTCGTTCAGCCGCACGACAACTCGACACCGCGCTTTTTGCGCTGACGCAGCAATCCGGCCGCGCTGTCTTGCAGAACGTGCTTCGCCAAGTCGGTCGTATTGAAGCGGCGCTGAGCCTCAGCCCCAAATCTCAGGAAGCCGTCCGCGCGCCCGCCCCCCGACTCTCATCACAATGGGCGATCAAGGCCGGTGGCGAACATGCCAGCGACTCTCCTGAGTTCAGAATCGCAGCGGCGCTCGCGGGGCTTCAGATCGTGAACGATGAGGGACATCGCATTCTTCACACCCGGATTCACCTGGCCAGAGTGAGCGACCCCCCGAACTGGGAAGGTGACCGGAAGTGGGACCCTACATCTGCTAGCGCTACGTGGGGACCGGGTCCGCTGATTGGGAATCTCGCTGCGTTACTCCATCGGCGGCGCCTGGACGCCGCCAAGCATGACGCTGAAGGCGAAGTACTAGCCAGCCGCACCGGAGCTACCTGCGACGACTTAGCAACGTTCCTCGCAGGAACGACCGACGACGCGCACATTTCCGAACTGCTCGCGGGCCTGGCCTGCGTGGATTTGCTCCCGACATACGCATCAAGCGACAGCGTCGGACCGATTCTCCCTTCGGCTTTTGCGCTGTTGAAAATCTTCTTTACGTCGGAACGCTTGCTTCATCAATTGAAGCTCGACTGGCTACCGGAAGAGCGATTCGTGCGTCTGCCTGCTGAGATTCCGGCCAAGCTCTCGGCTGATGGCGTGGACGCTGCGGTGAAGCTCGCGTGGCAGCGCCTGCGCGGCTTCGGCGTGAAGCTTCCGGGACGCGACCCACCGCGGTTCATCGGTAAGCCTGGGGATGGCCCGCGCTGGCTCGCTGCACTCTGCATTCCACTTACCCGCGATGAAACCAGACGGCTGATTATTCCGCTGCAGCTCGAAGCAAAAGACCAACATGAACCCGCCACCGAATCGACCGCCTGAAGGAGCCGACCCATGCCACTGAACCTCGATGTTCTTGTCGCAGCCCCTCGCTTGCTCTTCGAAGCGCATCTGAAGCCGCTACAAGGCACCCGCTTCCAACCGACCGGCTTTCCTAATTTGGGTCACGCCACCTACGACGGGCCGAGCGGCGAGCGAATGTTACTCGTGGAGTCGGCCCAGAGCATGGCTAACCGCCTCGAAACCGTCTGCTGGGACAAGGTTGCCGATAATTGGGTACCGCCCCTCAAAGGACTGCCGCTGGTGAAAGTGCAAGACAAGAGCGGCAAACCTCTAACGAACACGGTTCTGGAGGCGCACCGCATTAACTCGCCTTACATTTTGGAAGGCAAGGACAAGAAAGTATTCGATATGCTGAAGGCCGACCTCGCCGGCATGGAAGAGGGGCCTGTCAACATCAAGAAGCTCGCGGCGATACTGCTGAAGCTCGATGCCAACGCACTTATACACGGCGTTTTTCTTGCCAAATCCGAATTGGCGGGAGGTCGCCTGCGGCTTCCACGGGTGCTCTCCTCGTTCATCGAAGCGGAGGATGTGAAGGAGGCACAAAGCGGCGGCGTCAAGAACGACCACGTCAATCCCTCAGGCGACACGGCCCGAGGCTTTGGTAACGTCCCCTTCGCTCGGTCAGAGTTCACTTCGCCGAGGATCGTCGCTTACTTCAATCTCGATCTCGCACAGATTCGCGCGTTCGGTCTCGGCGACGCCGTTTCAAATCTCTTGATCGCACTGGCACTGTTCAAGATTCAGGCGTTACTGGATTCGGGGCTGCGTTTGCGCACGGCCTGCGACCTCGAGGTCAAGGACGACGGGGGCATCGTGGTCAAACGCCCCGCAGGCTTCGTCATCCCGCCACTGTCCGACTTGGAAAGCGCCCTGCCTGATTTGATTGCTACGGTCGCACGCGAACAAAAGTGGCCTGAAAACCGTGCGACCACGGTGACGTGGGAGCCCGCCGCTAGACCGAAAAAGGAGAAACCGCGAACCGACGACGATGCCGACACGGGAGGTTGAGAGTCCATGCTTGCGATCGCCTTCACCTTCCTTGCAGGGCGCTACCACGCGACGCCTTGGGGCCGACACGTCAATGAGGCGGATGTGGCTTGGCCGCCAGACTTGTGGCGTATCAGCCGTGCTTTGATCGCCGTCTGGCATCGCAAACTCGATACGCGTTTCTCGCGCACGCAACTGCGCGACTTGCTGGCAAAACTGGCCGAGGCCGAACCACCGTCTTATCACCTGCCTGAAATCGCAATCCATGCTCACACCCGTCATTACATGCCGGGCAAAGGTGACAAGAAGACACTGGTATTCGACGCCTTTGCGCGCGTCGCCGCCAACGATTCGATCGTGATTGGGTGGCCGACTCTGGATCTGGACGAAGCGCAGAATGAGTTGTTAGACGCACTGCTCGAAAACCTGGGCTTCCTCGGTCGAGCCGAATCCTGGGTGGACGCAAAACGCGTAACGAAACTACCCGAATTCAACTGCATTCCTTCTGGGCAGGCGGTCGACGTCGAAACCGGTGAAGTCAGGAGTGACATCGTGCGCCTGCTCGCACCGGCCAGCCCGCAGGCCTATTCCAGTTTCTGCACGGAGAAAAGAATGTCTGCAGACATACCCGTTGAGACTAACGGACACCCACCAAGACTCAATGCGTCCCAAAAGAAACTCGCATTGACGTTACCTACGGACTGGCTGGACGCCCTGAGCATCGAAACCGGTGAGCTGCAAGCGGCTGGCTGGAGCGCACCCCCTGCCGCCGTAACCGTAAGCTATACCCGCCCGTTGCATGCCTTACGTCAAATCGCCCCGATAGTGGCTCGCCGGTCTCGCTTGTCGCTGCGCAAGAACACTCTGACCTCCGTAAGGTATGCGCTCTATGGCAAACCCCTTCCGCGGATTGAAGATGCAGTAAGAATTGGAGAGGCGTTGCGTTTTGCGACGATGGGACAGGCAAAGCGCCTGCTCGGCGCCGACGCGCTCCCGAAGGAGCTTTCCGGTCACGATCTCGATGCCGGAAACCGTCACGGCCATGCTTTTTGGCTGCCTGAAGACGCCGATGGCGACGGGCAGATAGATCACCTTTTAGTCCACGTTCCGCAGGGCTTGGGCGACGCATCGGCTCGCGTAACAATGGCCCTGCAATTACTGAAACGCGACGAAGGCGAGCCGCTTCGATTGATGCTGGAGGGCATCGGGACCGCGGAGATGCTTGCTCGGGCGTCAAGATACACGCAGAGCTCGCGAGTTTGGCGGAGCGTTACGCCGTATCTGCATCCGTGGCATATCAAGAAACCGGGCCTGCGCAGCAACGATTCTGTCTTCGCCGCCATAGTCGAACAGGTCCGCCGCGAGTGGACGCTACGCGATGATTCGCAGCTCGCGATCGAGTCCATCGTCCCGCTTCCGGAAATCAAAGTTGGCGGACGCACTTTACGCCCGGTGCATTTCCATCGCTTCCGCCGTAAACGCGGCCTTACACAGCCGGATACGTTGGGACGCTTTCTGGAGCTTCGCTTCGCCAAGCCGATACGCGGACCGCTCGCCTTAGGCTTTGCCTGCCACTTCGGCCTTGGCTTATTTGTTCCGTCATGCGAGAAGTAGTGAATCCAATCCGAAACGCGATGTCGCCCAGACGTCTGGAAA
>JBBDWZ010000035.1:0-8412 GCA_040902615.1 Gemmatimonadota bacterium
TCGTAGTCGTAGTCGTAGTCGTGCTCGTCCGTTAATCCGTATCGGCTGCTATCTATACGGTAATCGATGAGCTCGATGAAGACCTGGATCGCACTCTTCCGCGGCATCAATGTCGGTGGCAATCATCCGCTGCCAATGAAGGAGCTCAAGCTACTGCTGGAGCAGGAGGGCTGCAGCGATGTGCAAACCTACATCCAGAGCGGCAACGCCATTCTGCGGAGTAAGGTGACTGATACTGCCCGCCTGGCCAAACGCATCACCAGCGCGGTGGGGAAGAGCCACGGTTTCGAGCCGCACGTGTTCGTCTGCAGCATCGACGACTTCGAGAACGCCGTAGCCGGCAACCCGTTTCCCGAAGCGATCGAGACTCCAAAGTCACTGCACCTGTTCTTCCTGGATGACCTGCCGAAGGCGCCGAATTGGCCGGCATTCGACGCGCTCAGAACCATGAACGAGCGCTTCGAGCTGAGAGACCGGCATTTCTACCTGTACACGCCGGAAGGATTCGGTATATCGAAGTTGTCAGGGCGGGCGGAAAAATTGCTGGGCGTTACCGCAACGGCACGCAACTGGCGCACCATAACAACATTGCTCGACATGGCTCGCGAGTATCCGTGAGTCCTTCTAGAACAAGCCAACCCGCCCCTTGACCGACGCAATCAGTTTTGCCGGGTCGTAACCGACGCCTTGCTTGAATACCATTTCGACTTTGCGCACATCTTCGATGCGTGCCGCGGGGTTGCCATTGATCACGACCAGGTCGGCCTGTTTGCCAATGGCGATCGAGCCGATGCGATCGGCGCGGCCGAGGTAGGTAGCGCCGTTCAGCGTACCCACACGAATTGCTTCGAGAGGAGTCAGCCCACTCTCGACCAGCAGCTCAAGCGCGCGCTGGTTGGAGTAGCCGGGGATCACACCGCCGCCACCCGTGGGGTCGGTACCAGCCAGCAGCGTTCCGCCGGCACGCAGGAACGCGACTTCGAGCGCGCGTGCTTTTGCGAACAGCGCGGTCGATGCGGATTGCGTGTTGCGCGCAGTGGCGGCATGACGCTGCTCGAATTGTTCCTTGAGCTGCGGCAC
This sequence comes from Gemmatimonadota bacterium, assembly GCA_040902615.1. Lineage (GTDB taxonomy): Bacteria > Gemmatimonadota > Gemmatimonadetes > Longimicrobiales > RSA9 > JBBDWZ01. The sequence continues at coordinate 1,081 of JBBDWZ010000035.1, forward strand.
CAGGACATCGAGGCCGGGTGGCAACGGACGTCCCGGCACGGAGGTCTCGAAGACGGTGAGCGTGGAAGTGATCGCGACTCTGCGGTTGACCAGCTCTGCGATGAGCGACTTGAACGGTTGGCCGCTGGGATCGAGCGCCGCGAGGCTGGCCTGCCCGCGTCCCTGGCCAGGGCACTGATCGGGCTGCTTGTCGGTGACGAAGTCGGTCGAAGCGAAGAAGCCGTGCTCGAGATTGTCGATGCCGAGCGCAGCCGCTTCACGATAGGTCACAGAGCACAGGTGACCTGTGACCTTGAAGCCCCTGCGATGCGCTTCTTCGATGCCTGCGCCCAACTCCGCACGCGTGATGTGCATGTAGGCTTTGAATGATGTGGCGCCGGCATCGGCCCAGAAGTTGACCATGCGCCGCGCATCGTCGGCATCCTTGAGAACGGGCAGCTGGCCGATAGCCAGTCCGGGGCCCTGCAAGTACGGCGCGGTGGCATCCATCCAGGGGCCAGGCTTCTGTCCCAGGTCGATCGCCTTCTTGATCGCAAGCTCTCCATAACCGTTCAGGTTGCCGCCGGTACGCATCGCGGTAACGCCGCCCGCCAAATACAACCGGGTGAAGCTCTCAGCGAAGTATCCGTAAGTCGCAGGCGCGGTCGGGTAGTACAGGTGCTCGTGCACCATGACCAATCCCGGAATCACCGATTTGCCAGTGAGGTCGATGACCTGAGCACCGGCCGGCGCGGTCGTGGTCGAGCTGGGGCCGATGCTGGCGATGTTGCCATCGCGGATCACGATCGTTTGATCCTCGCGTGGTTGCGCGCCGGTCCCATCGATTACGCGCGCGTGCGTCAAGGCGATGACCGCGGCATCGACGCCGACGTACTGCCGGACTGCCCGGCTCAGCGTGGGCCGTGCGGTGCTCGTGCCCGCCTGTGCAGCCAGAGCTGTCGTGCCGAGCAGGCTGATTGCCATGACACCGAGAGGGACACCAGCAAGTCGCATATGAAACCCCGTGCCTGGGACGTGTGTGAGTCTACAGTATACGCGGTTACGCCCGTATGTGCTGCCCGCAGGTACCGCAGATGACGCAGTTCCGTGCCGTAGTTGAGTGCCGTTGTTCCGTGCCGCAGTTCAGTGCCGCCGTTCGGCGGCCGAGACCACGTTGCTGACCACAAGCAAACTTCGGCACGGAACGGCGGCACCCAACTACGGCACGTAACGGCGGCACGTAACTGCGTAAAGGCGGGGAGCGCCCGCGTGTCTGGCGTTGACGAACAGATGCCTCATGGAGTATGTAGGTTGGCGATCCGGCAGCTATCCCAAAAGGGGCTGATAGTGAAACGCGCAGTTGCAGCAGGGGCGGTCGTTCTCGGGCTGATTGACCTGGGCGGATTACCGGCGCAAGTACGGGACAGCGCTGGCATCCGCATTGTCGACAATCGTGCACCCACGTGGACGGCCGCGCAGCGCTGGCGGGTCGATCCGAAGCCATCGCTCAGCATCGGCCTGGACGAAGGCGATGAGCCGTATCTGTTCAGCCGCGTATACTCGGCCATTCGGCTGGCGAACGGCGCGATCGTGGTCGGGAATTCGGGATCGAGTGAGCTGCGCCTCTTTACAGCGGCGGGGAAGTTCATCCGCGTATTCGGCCGGCGCGGAGCGGGCCCAGGCGAGTTCAGCGAGCGGTCTTCCCTCATCTTGTGCATCCTGCCCGGCAATGATCTTCTGGTCGTTGATTACGCATTGCGGCGGGCGCACACGTTCTCCAGCAATGGACAATACAAGCGCACGTTCTCCTTCCAGCAGGAGCCCGGGACATCTGCTCCCTATCTGCGATCCTGCTTCGCGGATGGGACATTACTCACCAACAACGTACCGATCGCAAACATTCCCAACGAGCCAGGTAAGCTGCTTCCTGGCACCATGCAGTACTTTCGGTATGGCACCGATGGTCGCAGCCTGGCCAGGTTGGCCGAGGTGCCAGATCGGACTCGATACGTTCACCAGCATCTGGGCATGACCCAGTTTCCGTACGTGCCGTTCACGCCTGAGTCCATGGGTGCCGCCGCTGCGCGCGTAGCCTACATCAATTACGGCGGCATGGCTCAGGTCGACCGACGAGCGCTCGATGGCAAGCTCGAAGCTCTCATTCGTTGGCAGGCACCGCGCACGCGCACGTCTGCGATCTACGATCGGTACGTTGCAGCAAACCTGCCAGCAACAAACGAGCAGCGTCGTCCGGCAGACGCCGCATTCTACGCCCTGAAACTCCCCATCCCGGACCTGGTGCCGGTGGTGGGGCACATGATCGTGGACGCGCAGGATAACCTGTGGGCCAAACGATACCAGATGCCGTGGGACAGCATTCCGACCTACGAAGTATTCGACTCGAGCGGCCGGTGGCTCGGTCAGGTCACCACACCCGCGCGCGTAGACGTTTACCAGATCGGGAAGGACTTTCTGCTCGGTCGCCATCGCGACGAGCTCGGTGTTGAACGCATCAGGACGTACGTGCTGCATCGGCAGTAACAAACCTCAAAGCTGTCTGCTCTGGAGGGGAACCGATGAGTCTCAGGATCGCTGTTGCCACCACGCTGATGGCCATGACTGCGCTTGCTACTGCCGACGCACGGGCGCAGAGCAATGAGCTCTTCAACCCGAAACTGCTCGAGGCCTTCACCTACCGGAACCTCGGTCCCTTCCGCATGGGGGCGCGCGCGTCCGACATCGCGGTACCGGCGGCGCCGGCCAGAGATCATCTCTACACGTTCTATGTCGGCTTCTGGACGGGTGGCGTGTGGAAGACCACGAACAACGGCACGACCTTCACGCCCATCTTCGACGGTCAAAACAAACTCGCGATCGGAGACATCGCGCTCGCACCGTCGAATCCCAACATCGTCTGGGTCGGCACGGGTGACGCGTTCACATCGCGCAGCTCCTACGCCGGCGATGGCATCTACAAATCACTCGACGGCGGCAGGACCTGGAAGAACATGGGTCTGCCCGATTCGCATCACATTGCCCGCATCGTCATACATCCCACGAATCCCGATATCGTCTACGCCGCGGTCATGGGCCACCTGTACTCGCAGAATGCCGAGCGTGGCGTGTACCGCACGACCAATGCAGGCGAGACCTGGGAGAAGGTGCTCTACCTGAACCCGAAGATCGGCGTGATCGACCTGGCGCTGAACGAGAAGAATCCTGCCGTGCTTTACGCCGCGACCTACGACCAGCAGCGGCTGCCCTGGCAGATGATCAATGGCGGGCCCGAGAGCGCCATCTACAAGACCACGGACAGCGGCCGCAATTGGTCCAAGCTCACCGGCGGTTTGCCGACCGGAAGGATCGGTCGCATCGGTCTCGACATCTACGCGAAGAATCCAGACATCGTGTATGCGGTGATCGAGAATGACAACCCGCGCACGACACCGGTGCCGCCCGCGCGCTCGGGTGGGCCTGGCGGCCGCGCCGCTGGCCCGGGCGATCGTGTCGTGACGATCGGCGGCGAGGTGTATCGCACGGAGAATGGCGGCCAGAACTGGACCAAGACGCACGGCGAGGAGCACAATGCGAGTCCGAAGGGACCGTACTACTTCAGCCAGATCCGGGTGGACCCGAGCAACGACCAGACACTGATCGTCACCGGCGAGCCGTTCCTGAAATCGACCGACGGTGGCAAGACCTGGGGCACGCGCATCTTTCCGCGCATGTTCGGCGATTTCCGGACGCTCTGGATCGATCCGGAAAACTCGGATCGCATCATCATCGGCAGCGATGGCGGCATCGCCATCTCCTACGACGGCGGCCGCACCAGCGACCACCTCGCCAACATTCCGGTCCAGGAGATCTATGCGATCGGCGTCGACATGGAGGATCCCTACAACATCTACCTGGGCTCGCAGGATCACGAACACTGGCGCGGTCCATCCAACGCAGCACTCGGACGCATAACGCAGCACGACTGGCTGGCAGTGGGTGACAACGACGGCATCTTCACGCTGGTCGATCCCACCGACAGCCGGTGGCTGTACACGACGCGACAGTACGGCGGCCAGACGCGCGTCGACCAGAAGCTGGGCTACGAAACCAACATCATGCCGGTGCGCGCGGCCGGTTTACCGCCGTATCGGTTCCTGTGGGGCACACCGATTCACATCTCGCCGCACAACAGCAGTGTGATCTATGCGGGCGCGCAGATGCTGTTGCGCTCGACTAATCGCGGCGACAGCTGGAGCGAGATCAGTCCGGACCTCTCCACCAACGATACGTCGAAGATCATGCGCGAGTCCGAAGCGGGTGTGCCCGGTGGCATCCCGTGGTTCGCGATTTCATCGATCTCGGAATCGCCGGTCACGAAGGGTGTGATCTGGGCGGGCACGAGTGATGGCAAGCTACAGATGACGCGCAATGACGGCGGGAGCTGGACCGACCTGACGGCGAAGCTGACTGCGCTGGGTGCGCGTCCGGAGAGTTACGTCAGCCGCGTGCGCGCTTCACATCATGTGGCGGGCAGAGCGTACGTCGCCAAGAGTGGCTACAAATACGACGACTTCAAGCCGTACCTGTACAAGTCGGAAGATTTCGGCGCGACCTGGATCTCGATCAGCAGCAACCTGCCGAATGAGCCGATCAACGTGGTTTACGAGGATCACCGGAATCCCAACCTGCTCTTCGTCGGCAATGACCACGGTGTCTATGTATCGATCGATCGCGGCGTGCGCTGGGTGAAGATGAACAACAACATGCCCAACATCGCGATCCATGACCTGCTGGTGCACCCGCGCGAGAATGATCTGATCCTGGGCTCGTACGGGCGCGGGCTCTGGGTGACCAACATCGCGGCGCTGCAGGAAATGACACCGGCAGTACTGAATGCGGATACGCATCTGTTCACGATCGAGCCGACCGTGCAGCGCGTGGTCTGGCAGTTCGGCGCCAACGACTACCTGTTCGGCCAGCGGCATCACCAGACGCCGAACGAGCCGAACGGTATGGTGATCCGGTACTATCTCAAGAATGCAGGGACGGGAATTGCTTCAGTTACGGTCGCCGACTCGACCGGCAGGCAGGTGGCGATGCTGCAGGACAGCACGGCCGCGGGGATCAATACGGTGCTCTGGAGCACGCGCGCAGGCGGTGGCGGCAGGGGCGGGGGCGGGGGACGCGGCGGCAGCGGCAATCCGATCGATCAGTGGGCGCCGCTCGGCGAGTACACGGTGACACTGGATGTCGGTGGTGCGAAGTTCACGCAGAAAGCGCGCATCGTGAAGACACAGGGCTGGACCATCGGGCCCGTGCCGCAGGTCATCCGGTAATCGAGATGAAGCCCCTGGGAGTCATCGCGTGTGCGGTGCTACTGCCGCCGATTGCGACTAGCGCGCAGCTGCCGTTCCGTGTAACCGGCCAGGTCGGCATCGGCGGGCCGAGCGAAACCAGGAAGTGCATGGCCCAAGGGTATTTCATGGTCGGATTGGGGATTCAGAATCGCGGTCCAGTTCCGATTTCATCGGCGATATCGCCAGCGCGCTTGGAGTTCTTCGGCACCGCGCGTGCGGAAATACTTGGTGCGGCGGGTGCAATCGAAGCGTGCCTGGTTTTGCCACGAGCGGACTCGCTTGCCGATGGTAGCATCCGGGTCAGCGGACACGATGAGTTCGAGCTCAAGGACGCTGGCAGTCAGTTTTCGGTCGGCGGGGGGGCGCTCAAGCCGATTGGTCGCGTAGATGCAGAGCTGCGCGTCAACGTTGGAGTTGCGCGCGGCCAACGGGACTTCAAATCCACCTGGATGCCAGTGGCAGGTGCGTCGGCCGGCATCATTATTCTGGATCACCTCGTGGTGTCCGTCGAACAACGCTGGTTTCGCGTGCCGCGCTGGGAGAAGCTTTACACGGCGCAGGAGTGGCCGGGTTTTCCGCCGACGTCGAAGCCGGCCGGATCGACCAAGCTGCACGAGTGGCAGCGTTTCCGCGGATGGGCCATCGGCTACCGTTTTTAAGATAGGAAACGCTCAACCATGACGACACGCCTGGCCAACCTCAGCTGGAAGCGTTCGCTCGGGGAACTGAGTCTGATCGTGATCGGTGTATTGATCGCGTTGGCCGGCAATTCCTGGTGGGAATACCGGAAGGACCGCAAGGACGAAAACGCCTACCTGCGGCAACTCCTCTCGGATGTGCAGGAAACCGAAAACACGCTGAAGGCAGCGATCAGCAGCGACAGCGCGAATCTGGCGCGCATCAGCCGGATCGTCGATATCGCGTTCAACGGCCCGGTGCCGCGCGCAGATTCCTTTGCGATCAATATCGGCTACACGCAGTTTCGACCGCGGACCGGGACCTACACGGCGCTGCTGCAGAGCGGTGGCCTGCAGCTGCTGACCACGGACAGCGTACGCTTTCAGGTGATTGCCTACGCAGCGATCCTGGCGTCCACGCAAGAGCTGCTGCGGCATACCGAAGCGCTGTCCTGGATCAACCAGGAACGGGCCCTGCTCGCCCTGGCGAAGCACAGCCAATCCTCGACCGGCGACTGGCGAGCCCTGGATGTCGGCCGCGTATTGAGGGATCCCGAGTTCGTGAGCGCGGTCCAGCTGCAGCGCTCCGCGATCGACAATCGGGTGAGAAATCTGCGCCGCCTCGAGCAGCCAACAGCAACTCTCAAGGCCCTGCTGGAAGACGAACTACGGCTGCGCTCAGCCAGGTCGCCATCCCCGGGTTGATTACCTGGCCGACCTTCCTGAGTCAGGAGACAGTGATGCGCAAGATCGAAGTGATGGGAGCCGTACTGTTTGCCGGGCTGCTGCTGCCTGTTGCGGGCAAGGCCGTTCCGGCGCGCAGGCGCGCGGCTCCTCCGCCCTACCGGGTTGCCGATCAGAAATAAGGTCGAACCGCCTGGTCCGAGTCGTGAGTCCCAATCCTCAGTCCTTCGATTTCCTGATCATCGCCGGGCCTCCGTTGGCGCAGGCCGATCGACCGGTGCCAGCACCGAATGGAACTCGCGAACACTATGGGCGGTGCGGGTTGGTTACCGGTTTTGAAGACGCCCGAGCGGGCGCGATAACTGATACAGATCAAGGATGAGAGGGGACGGGATAGGTTCGGTGACAGCGCATGTTGCGCTGTCACCTATACCAATCCCTCCCCTTCCCCTCGAACCTTCCCCATCCCCACGCCCTCATCCTCTTCCTCGATTCGAATCTGTTAGTTCGGGTAGGTCCAGCTCCATTAAGTCTTCCCCCCATATCACCTGTGCAGTGAACACCTGCTTGATCTCGTGAATTATGCGCTCGCGTGTGCCCGGGCGGTCGATCTGCGGCAGGTTGTGAGTCAGCACCAT
>JBBDWZ010000036.1:0-8323 GCA_040902615.1 Gemmatimonadota bacterium
TCCGAATTTCCGATGACCCGCTGTCCGTGAAGTTCATGCGCTGGCCGACCCTCTCGCCGGACAACAATCGCATCGCGTTCCAGGCAGTGGGCCGCATCTGGATCAAGGACAAGTCGAGCGGCAAGCCGCACCGGCTCACCAGTGATACAAAACAGCAGCAGGAATTCGGACCGGTGTGGTCACCGGATGGGCAATGGATCGCGTACACAACCTGGGATGATACGGCCGCCGGCCACGTGTGGAAGCTGTCCGCGCGAGGTGGTGAACCGGTCCGGCTGACTACCGTCGCAGGCGAGTACCTGCATCCGGTGTGGAGTCCGGATGGCCGCGAGCTCGCACTGGTGCGCGGGGCAGGTGTTACGCGAGCCGGCCGAGCGATCAGCGCCAATCCGTGGTTCGACGTCGTGCGGGTGAGCGCAAACGGCGGGGCCGCGCAGTTCGTTGCGCGCGGATCGCTGCCCATGGGTCAGGCTCCCAACTCGATGGCGCGCCGCGCCATCATGCAGCCGTCTTACGGGCCCGAGGGCCGCATCTTCTACAGCGAGCAAAAACGCATCGGCGCGGCGACCACCGGACCGGTCCAGATGGTATTGGTTTCCGTGCGCCCGGATGGCACTGACCGCCGCGAGCACATCGCACTGCCGAATGCCGATGAGATCGTTGCGTCTCCCGATGGAAAATGGATCGCGTTCGAGGAAGGCGACAACGTGTTCGTCGCCGGTTTGCCCTGGCAGGGCACGGGCACCGAGCCCATCGTGCTGAACAAGCGGCGCGGCAGCGTGTCCGTGCAGACCGTATCGCTCGAGGGCGGTGTGTTCCCGCGCTGGCGCAATGCCAACACCGTCGAGTTTGGCAGCGCAACGCAGCACTACGTCTACAACGTCGACACGAAACGCACCGACACGACCAACCTCTCACTGACCGTGCCTCGCCGCATTCCCAGCGGCAGCATGGCCCTGACCAACGCGCGCATCGTCACGCTGCGCGGCGATGAAGTGATCGAGCGTGGCACCATCGTAGTGCAAGGCGCGCGCATCGCCTGCGTGGGCACATGTCAGGTCCCGGCCGGGGCCCAGACCGTCGATGCCGCCGGCAAGACCATCATCCCCGGTTTTGTCGACATGCACTCGCATCACTATCGCGAGCATCGCGGCTTCCGTCCGCTGCGCGACTACGAGGTCGGCATTTACCTCGCATATGGCGTGACTAGCAATCTCGACAACTCGATGTGGAGCCAGAACATCTTCCCTACTGCCGAGCTGATCGAGACCGGCGCCATGATCGGACCACGCACGTTCAGCACCGGCGATCCGCTGTACCGTGGCGATGCGGCACGGCAGAACGAGCTGGGCACACTCGACGCCGCGCGACAGAACGTGAAGCGCCTGCAATCGTGGGGCGCGGTTTCGATCAAGCAGTACATGCAGCCGCGCCGCGATCAGCGACAGTGGGTATCCCATGCCGCACGGCAGCTCGGCATCAACGTGACTGCCGAGGGCGGCGATCTGAATTACAATCTGTCGATGATCATGGATGGCCAGACCGGGTTCGAGCATCCGATCGATGCAGTGCCGCTGTACAGCGATGTCGCGAAGTTCCTGGGTCAGGCCAAAGCAACCTACTCACCCACGTTCGTTGTGGGCGGACCCGGCCCCTGGAACATCGAGTACTTCTTCGCCGAGCGCGATGTCTGGAAGGACCCGAAGCAGCAGCGCTGGATGCCGTGGCGCAATCTGTTCGGTCATCTGCAGCGCAGAACGCTGCGGCCGGCCACTGATTACAGCTACCCGCTGATCGCTCAGGGACTCGCCGATATCATCGCAGAAGGGGGCTTTGGTGCGATCGGCTCACACGGCGAGCACCACGGCCTGGCGCCGCATTGGGAAGTCTGGATGGCAGCATCCGCGATGGGACCGCTCGGCGCGCTGAAGGTTGCGAGTGTGCACGGTGCGCGTTTCCTGGGCGCGGACCAGGACATCGGCTCGCTCGAAGTCGGCAAGCTGGCCGATCTCATGGTGCTGAACAGCAATCCGCTCGACAACATTCGCAACACACTCGACATGCGATATGTGATGAAGGGCGGTGTGTTGTACGACAGTGATACGCTCGATGAGGTCTGGCCTGAGAAAAAACCGTTCGGCCCGTATTACTGGGTGGATCCAAACGCGCTCAAGGGCGATGACGTGCCGCTGCTGCGCTGGAGGTCCAGATAGAGCGACGAGGGGCGAGCGACGAGCGACGCGTAACGGATGGACGGCGGCCCCGCTCCGGAAAGGGAAGGCAATGTGAACTCGATCCACGGCTACCTCGTTGTGTTCATCGGTGCTGGCATGGGCGGATGTTTGCGTCACGCCGTGAACCGCCTTTTCGGTGCTTCAGGCTCGTCTTTCCCGTGGGCCACCTTTACCGTTAACTGCACTGGCAGTTTGATCATGGGCCTTCTGGCCGGATGGTTTGCATTCCGGGCAGGTGAGGTCCACTCCCTGCATCTGCCCACGACCGGCACGAGTGGCCAGCATTTCAAACTGTTTCTGACCACCGGCGTTCTGGGTGGCTATACAACCTTCTCAGCTTTCTCGCTCGACGCCGCTCTGCTATGGGAAAGAGGCCGAATTTGGAGCGTCGTATCCTACGCCGGCAGTTCGGTTCTGATTTCAGTTGCTGCCCTATTCATTGGCCTGGCTATAATGCGGCCATAAAGGCGCAACTGCCGACTATGCAATCGTGACCGCATCAGCGGTAGTAGCGGTCATGGCCACCATGATCGTGTTGGTTCGACTTCAGCACAGCGACCTCCCGTGAGCTCACTCTTGCTGGTTCTCGCTGGCCTGGCCTTACTGGCCGTGGGTGGTGAAATGCTGGTACGTGGCGCAACGCGGCTGGCCAGTATCGCCGGTCTCACACCGGCAGTGATTGGCCTCACGGTCGTGGCCATCGGCACCTCCCTTCCCGAGTTGGTGGTCTCGGTCGCCGCAGCCGCAAACGCTCAGGCAGATCTGGCGATCGCCAATGTTCTCGGCTCCAACATTTTAAACATTACAGGAACGCTCGGTCTGGTCGCGTTGATCTATCCCGTGCCAACCCGCATCACAGTTGTACGCCTCGAATGGCCAGTGCTCCTCGTGGCCACCGCCGCGGCGCTGGTGGCGATGCGGGACCGGATGATCGACCGTTTCGAAGCAGGCTTTTTCCTGATTTCATTGGCCACGTTCATCGCGTATTCCATCCATCTGGCTCGGCGCGAGGCGAGTGCCGCCGAAAAATCCGCACTCGCAGAGCAGGCCGAATCCCACTCTGTGAGTCCGTCCCGGGGAATTCCCTACTCACTGCTTTTCGTCGCTCTTGGCTTGACCATGCTGATTGTCGGCGGCGATCTCATGGTCAAAGGTGCGGTCGATCTCGCGCGCTTGTTCGGCGTGAGCGAAAGGATCATCGGGCTCACCATTGTCGCGATTGGCACGGGCGCGCCCGAAATTGCGACTACAGTGATTGCCGCGGTACGCAAGCAAGCGGACCTGGCGATGGGGAACCTGATCGGCTCCAACATTTTCAACTTGCTAGGCATTCTCGGTACCGCTGCGTTGTGGCGGCCCCTTCAGTTCGATGGGACTCTGGTGGGCGGTGATGGCTGGTGGATGTTGGCGGCGGTCGTTCTTCTGTTACCCATCATGTTGATCGCCAAACGCGTGACCCGGATCGAGGGCGCATTTCTGGTTGCCGTATACGCGGCGTACCTGATTACGGTGATCCGGACTGCATAAATCCAGAGGACCATTTCGTTCGCGTTGGAATTGAGCACACGAACTCGTCCTACACCGAACTTTGTATCGATCGCTCGGGGACAGCTGAAATCTCGAAAGCCTTTCACCCGAGCTCGTGAATTCGTGAAACCAGCGATTCCACGGTTGCGCAGACCCGTTGCGTCGCGCACTCTCCTGAATGCGCCTGACGAGTCGATTGCTGTGGCCACTTCTGAGCGTGGTTAGCGTCGTAATGCTCGCGGCCGGTGCCTACTCCGCCCACCGCCGCGAGCAGCAGCTGATCGCGGATGCGAGGAGGGAAACCAACGCGTACGCCACCGCACTTGCAGTTGCGCTCGAGTATGCGCTGGTCGAGGGCGGCTCGAATGATTTGCCGCGCATTATTGGGCGTATCGCCGCTGAGCCGCGCATTTATGGGGTCGTTGTCTACGACCATCAGGGCAAGCCAATCAGTGCCGCGTTGCCACTCACCGAGGCCGACGCCTTGGGTCCGATGCAAGTGCAGCAATTCCTGTCGGATACGGTCCCGAGCTCGCTTGATCGAGAGCTGCAGGGCGAACAATTCCATTCCGTGATCCGTCCGCTCCGAGGTGTCGATCGCAGAGTAGTAGGTGGTCTCGAGGTCGTTCAGCCGCTCGGTCCCATCTTCGCGGAAGTCGGCAATACCCGGCTGCGTTTCTTGATGGCCACGGTGATCCTGCTGGCTGGAGTCGCCGGCGTGGTCGTGCTGCTGGTGGCCCGAGTCATTGCGCAACCTCTTCATCAGCTGGTTGCTGGCGCTCGGGCATTCGGTCGAGGGCAGCTGACCTATCGAATCGAGGAGACCGGTGCCGCCGAGTTGGCTGAACTGTCCACAGAGTTCAATCGAATGGCCGAGAATCTCGAAACGGCGCGATCCAGACTGCTGCGTGAAACGGAGGAACGGGTCCAGTTGGAGCGGCGTCTCAGGAGTGCGGAAAAGCTGGCCGCGCTAGGCAGTCTGTCGGCTGGGTTGGCGCATGAGATCGCAGCTCCGCTCAATGTCGTCGCTGGTCGTGCCGAGATGTTGAGGCGTGGTTCCAAGCCACTCGAAGCTCACGATCGTGACCTGCGCATCATCATCGATCAGATTGGTCGCATCACGGTCATCGTTCGTAACCTGCTCGATTTTGCGCGTCGAAGGGAACCGCACTTTCAATCGGTCGAGGTCGCGACGCTGGTTGGCGGCGCGGTTGAACTTCTCGATGGAGAACTCGATCGCGCCGGCATTCAGCTCGATCTCGAATGCGAGGCCGACCTGGTGGTTCGTGGAGATCCGCAACTTTTGCATCAGGTGCTGGTGAATCTGCTGATGAATGCCATACAGTCGCTCGAAGCAGTAGAGCGCAACGGCCGGATCACCGTGCGCGCCTTTCGTGACCGGGACATGATCGCGGTCGAGGTTGAAGACAATGGCATTGGCGTGTCCGATCAGAATCTGTCGTCCTTGTTCGAGCCGTTCTTCACCACCAAGCCGCCCGGCTCGGGTACCGGGCTGGGGCTCGCAGTTGTGAAAAGTATTGTCGAAGAACACTCCGGCATGGTGAACGCAATGCACGGCAACGGTCCCGACGGCCGTACCGGCGCACTCTTCCGTGTCCGGTTGCCGGAAGCGTTGGGCAGCGATGGCTGAGTCGATCTGGATTGTCGAGGATGACCGTGAACTGCGCGCCTACGTATCCGACCTTCTGCGCGACGCGGGTTACGAGATAACCGCATTCGGTTCGGCCGATCAAGCGCTGCGCGCATTGGTCACCGACGCCATGCCGGACACGATCATCACAGATCTGATCCTGCCAGGCAAGCGCGGGCACGAGTTGCTCCAAGAAGTGCAGCAGCTTCAAGCCGGGATCAATGTCATCGTCATCACTGCGTTTGGCTCGATCGATTCAGCCATCGAGCTGATTCGAGCGGGTGCCTTCGATTACATTACCAAACCGTTCACCGCGGACGAGTTGTTATTGGCGGTCGAACGTTCTCTTGCTGAAAGCAAACACCGCCGCGCCGCGTTGACGCGCATGCGTACGCATAAAATCCCGAGCGGATTTGTGGCAGCCAGCGCGCCCATGATGAAGATTTTTGCGATGCTCGACCGTGCGGCCGGTTCGCGGCACCCCATCCTCATCACCGGGGAGAGCGGCACCGGCAAGGAATTGATTGCGCACGCGGCACATGAAGCGTCCGGGCGTGCCGAATTCGTCGCGTTGAACTGCGCTGCTTTGCCTGATGCCCTTCTCGAATCCGAGCTCTTCGGCCATGAACGAGGCGCCTTCACCGGTGCCGACCGGGCCAAGCCAGGCCTTTTCGAGGTTGCCGACCGCGGCACTCTATTCCTCGACGAAATCGCGGAACTGCCGCTTACGCTGCAAGCCAAGCTGCTCCGTGCGCTCGAACATGGTGAAGTGCGGCGGGTCGGTGCCCTCAAAACCGCGCGATTCGATGTGCGTGTGATCGCTGCCACCAACCGTGTGCTGACCGAGGAAATCGCAAAAGGCAACTTCCGGGAGGACCTCTACTGGCGGCTGAACGTGTTTCACATCGAATTGCCGCCATTGAGGGAACGCGCCATGGAGGTACCCATGCTGGCCGAGCATTTCCTCGAAAACGCCGAACGGCGCCTCAATCGAAGCCTTACGCTTTCACCCGATGCGGTGAACATCCTGACTGGCTACCCATGGCCCGGGAACGTTCGCGAATTGAGGAATGTCATCGAGCGAGCGGTTGCGTTGAGTACGTCACCCGCGTTGAGAGTGGAAGACCTGCCAGCTCACATCCAGCAGGCTGGCCGGTCTGCTTCAACCGTCGCCGACGCAGTCAGACGGCGTGACACTCTCCGTGAACTCGAGCGCGCTTACATTCTCGAAACCCTGCGCTCGGTCGGCGGCAACAAATCCCGTGCAGCCGAAATTCTCGGGCTCGACCGCAAGACCCTGTATCGCAAGTTGGAGGAGTTCGGGACTCAGACCTGAACGCTGGGGATCGTGGCCGCGCGCCACGGTTCTGTGGCATTTGGCCACACCCTTCATCCTCAGCACTCACGAGCTTCCGTTGCGCAGCAAGGACTGCGCGTCGGCGTCCGGCTTGCAACCAGTGCCCGTACCAATGAAAGACAATCTGATCATGGTTGCCGTCGACTCCTCGGAAGAATGCGTTCCGGCCTATCGCGCGGCCCTGCGTCTGTGCGATCAGCTGGGTGCCCGGCTCTGCCTGCTGCATGTGGTGGAGCGTCACGATCTCGCACACGTCAAACGCGCGGCCGCGTGGCTTGAACGACATGGACTTACTGACAACGACGTCAGAACGGTACCAGGTACGGCCTGGGTGCAGATCGTCCGGCAGGTTGAGGACCTCGAGCCGGTCCTGCTGGTGGTCGGAAGTCACGGTGTCGGCGGATACCAACCGATAACGCCTGGCTCAACCGCGGCTTTGCTGATCGTACGGTCGCCCACGCCCGTGCTGGTCGTGCCGTCCCGGCCCGCCTCCATCGGCCGGCGACTTACCCAAACCACTGTAAACCCAAACCATGGAAGCGACGATGCGTAGAATGGTGGCAGCAGTTTGCGGAATTGCCGGCGCGCTCGTACTTGGCAGCTGCGGCAAGAAGGCGGCCCCGGTCGTATCTCAACAGGTGGAACCGGATCGGCCGCCTCCGCCCTCGATGCAGATGCCCGCGACGGACACGGCTGCGGAGCGCCGGGCGCGTGAGGCGGAAGCGGCCCGCGCGGACTTCGCCCGCATACGTGAGCGGCTTGAAGCCATGGTGTTTTACCCGTATGACCGAGCCGATCTGGACGCCAGTGCCCGCGCTACCCTCGAGGAAAAGTCGCGTATTCTGAGTGCGCGCCCGGATATGCGCCTGAGAATCGAGGGTCACGCTGACGAGCGTGGATCCGTCGAATACAACCTCGCGCTTTCACTTCGGCGCGCCGAAACTGCACGCAATTTCATGGTCGATTACGGCGTCGATCGCCAGCGCATCGAGGTGGTTCCATTCGGCGAGGAACGGCCACTCGATAACGGCACATCGGAAGCGGCCTATGCCCGCAATCGGCGTGCGGAATTCATCGTTCTGACCGGTCTGACGTCCGAGCGTTGAACATGCTCTCACGCCGAATAAGGCGTTCCGCTATACCGCTGGCCTGTGCGCTGTGGGTTGCGCCGCGTGCAGATGTTCCCAGCCTGGTCCAGGCAGCGAGCGCGCCGGTGTCGCCTGCGAGCTCCGACCTGGCTACCTATCTCGACAACCACGCCGTCGACACCCAGACGATCGCCAGGTTCGCTGGCGCGGCCAGGTTGCTGCGCGAGGGAAAGCTGGGGGAATCGCAGCATTCCTTTCGGTCTGTTGCTCTGAGTGCACCGGCTCTCGCTGATTGGGCCTACCTGCTTGCGGCAGATGCGGCGGCGAGGCTCGGGGATACTGCTGCCGCTCGCGAGCACCTCGCTTCAGGCAGCCAATGGCTCGCACGAGAGCGGGGCTGGCGTGTACGTGTGCGAGGCCTGGAGGTCGCCCCCACCCCGTTGGGGGCGGCCAGCCTCGCGCTCGC
>JBBDWZ010000037.1:0-8311 GCA_040902615.1 Gemmatimonadota bacterium
GCAAGACACTCAAATCAAGTATAGCTGTTGACCTTGATTGGTTCCAGAAGGACGTGCGGACTGCGGCCACCGCCCGATCCCGTTCGCCTTGTCTCACCAACGAGCTGTACTGCGCGTGGGTCAGGCACTCTTTCGCATAACGTGATGCGATTCCCGACGTGCCGGTTCCAGCGAACGACGGAGCGGAAGCGACGGAGTGAGTGAACCGGCATGTCCCGAAGGGCAAGCCGTGAAGCGGCGCAGCGGGAATTGCCAGTTATCTGACGTACAGCGTGCCGCCCCGCCCAACTAACGCCGTAGCTCCCAAGTCGTGAGAGTACCACAATACGCATTCAGGCAATCTGACGAATTTGCAAATGGCCCCAGCGGCGCGGCCATCTCGAATCGATCCAGATGGATTTTTACTGCGACGGCCGCAAGTTCCTGGGCTTGGTGATCGTCGGCAAGACTGGTGTGAGACATTGCTCTGAGAATCCTCTCGCCGGCTGGAGGGTGCGTCCGAGAGCCAATACTGCCGCGAATGTTCCTGTGCAAGGCGAACGCGGCATTCGCAACCACCGCGATCGCAATACCCAGACTGCGCTTCAGAGCAATCCCGGGATCGGTTACTCCCTCAAGGAGCCAGTTCGTTGCTCCCTCATCGGCCGCCACTTCGTCACGAAGCTCGTAATCGCCCTTCTGAAGATGCCCTAGGCGCACATGCGTCACCTCGTGATGCAGTATCCACGCAACGGCGCACAACCATAACTCGGTTGACAGATTCACATCATTGATCTCCTGCGGAGATTCGTACGCCTCGGGGCGGGGCAATTGAACTGGCCAAGGCCGTTCGTCCTGTTGCCCATATCGCCTATCGAATGCGAACGACAGCAGTTCCGGCAGGTGTGCCGTGCAGTCAATCTCCGCGAAGACGATCGTACTGCCGCCGAATTCCTTGAGCCGCCGATGCACGGCGATGTAGCCGAATGCTGCTGCCCACAATACCTCCGCTCCGTAGACGGAACAGCATATGTCGGGGCGGCCATCTCTCAGGCGCGCTTTAAATAGGCTATCGGTCGACTGATCTACCACAAGGCGAACCTTTAGCTTGACCAACTCCTCTTGAATAGCCGCACCCTTCTCTGGCGCTACGTTCACCAAGCTCCCTGCAATCGCATTCAAGAAAGGAACAACGGGCGAGTCTTTCGGAAACGGCTGCGATACTGCTACCGACATTTCCGTTCTTCTCCTTATGCGTGCACAACGCATGGATAGCTGTATGTCAGATAACGTGATGCGCTTGCCGACGTGCCGGTTCCAGCGACCAAGGGAGCGTCAGCGACCGCGGGAGTGAACTGGCATGTCCGCGAAGCGGCAAGCCGCGCGCAGCGCGGCGCAGCGGCAAGAGCCAGTTATCCGAAGTGGGATCACGTGCCAGGCCGCGCCCTACGGCCGGGCAGATCCTCTACATAAACTTGCGCCGCTTGAACGCGGCCACATCGTTCGAGTCCAGTTCAAACCACTCGCCGTGCCGCCGCTTCGACTCGAATCTCTTGTGCCAATATGCCTCTATTCCGGTGGGATCGTCCGTCCGAATCACGTGAACCGTCGTAGTGCGCTCAGGCAACTGAATTGCGAGCTCACGCTCTCTGCGGCCGGCCGCGTTGCTCTTACCAATCTTGAAGTGCTTTCCGGAACGAATGAGGTAAACGAAGCCGATCTCCATTTCGGCGTCGACAACACGCCGGGGGCCAGCGGCCAGAGTCGACAAGTATTGCGAACATAGAGCGAGCACGTCATGCCGGTCTGGCTGATCGGCGCAGTAGTCCCGTAGCTGTTCAACAAGCTTTCCCTTGCTCTTGAATCTTCGCTGGAATGCGTCAGCACCAGGAAAGGCGTTTGTCTGCGCTCGCTTTAGTTTGAGATCCGCTTGGGTCGGCAACCGGCCCAGCTCCCGTGCGAGGTCAAAGAATCGGGCAAGAAGGGCTTCTTCGCCGTACCCGGTCTTGAGTTCATTCGGGGAGAGGCCGGCAGCCAGAACTGCATCAGACCACCGAGCCCAGTGTTTCCCCAACCAATCGGCTTGCCTAATGCCGGTCTCCGACGCGAAGCGACGGAAGCCCACTGGCTCGCCGCCATTCTCAGCCGTCGTGCGACGGATCTCGTCCAAGATATGTTCCTTATCGATGTTTCGCATCAGCCCCGATACAGTCTGTTTGAGAATACCGCCGTTCCGTGATCCCATTTCGGATAACGTGATGTGGTTGCTGATGCGCGCCGCAGGCGCGTATCCCGCCGGCCCACTTCTCCAGGTCATAGCTGTGCGCCACCCCGGCGGGCAAGGCGGTGCGTCCGTTTGCACCGCCGCCGCAGCAAGCACCCAGTTATCTGCCTGTGCCGGCGCCACCAACCTGGTTCATGCAGTTCCGCTGGTTCGCGCCATCTGCGTCACTGCGAACAGTAACCACGCTCGAATGGCTTCCTCGACTGCGAACTGACGCCGGCGCGCAGCCGGCCAAACGTACGCGCCGAGCTCACGCACCCCGGCAGGCAGTAGTGCGATAATCTGACCCGGGGTGGAGCGGTAGGGCAACTCGATTCTCGAGTCGGGGCAAACCGGGTGCGTTCGAGTAATCGCGGCGAACCAGAAGCGACAACAGTTCGCGTAAGTTTGCACCATACTGCCTCGCCAATACCTGCGGGCCGGCATGGCAGATAACGTGATGCGTTTGCCGACGTGACGCGAAGCAACCAAGGGAGCGGTAGCGACCGCGGGTGTGAGCGGCATGTCCAGCCGGCGAAGCGCGGTTCAGTCCTTCTTCGCCGTGTCATGCCGGAAAATCCTCACTCCGGAAATGATCCACGCAGCTCCGCCGGATGGCGAAGCGGCAAACGCCAGTTATCCGGTGTTGCCTCGGGCACTTCGGCTGCGGGTCCGCTTTGGAATCCGCCGCGTTATTACCTCGGCAATGTCCTTTTTCGTAGCGCCCACTGCGAGCATAGCGCGCACGAGCAAGTCCACCGACACACTCGGATCACTTGCTTCCATCTTGGCGACACGCGATTGACTCGACCCGAGCTTCTCTGCCAGCTCACCCTGCGTGAGCCCATGCTCAGACCGCAAGTCCTTCAGCCCAGAGCTCAGGGCGAGCTTCAGCTCAACGAATGCGACTTCTTCGGCGGTGAGCTTCAGGAAGTCTTCCGCTTCACCAACCCGCCAGCCGGCACTCTCCAACTTAGCCCTCTTCTTGGTATCCATCATCACTCACCAGTCACCTTGTCATACGCCTTCAATCGAGCCTTGCATGCATCGATAACGTACTTGGGCGTGTGTTGCGTCTTCTTGCTAAACACTTCGAGGATCACGACCGCCTCGGTGTCGAGCCGATACAATATCCGCCAGGTCTGATCGACATCCTGGATCCGAAACTCGAAGCAGCGCTTTCCGACTCCCGGCATTGAACGTCCGTGTGGCAGTCCAATTACCTCACCCCGCTGAACACGGCGTAGCAGTACGCCCGCTTCGACGCGCGCATCCGGGCTCAGAGGAGGGGTTCGAACTTCCCCGTGCAGCCAGATGAGCGGGCGATCTCCGATTGACATCAGGAATGATATGTCAAGCCAGACATATTGACAAGGGCTTTCGCCAAGTTCTGTTGTACCCGAGGCAATGCCGGATAACGTGATGCGGTTCCTGACGTGCCGGTTCCAGCGACCAAGGGAGCGCAGCGACCGCGGGAGTGAACCGGCATGTCCCGAAGGGCAAGCCGCGCGCAGCGCGGCGCAGCAGGAACCGCCAGTTATGCGAAGGAGTGCCTGACTGCCTGCGCTAGGAGACCGCCTCAGGCTCACCGATCCGCTCAGGCGCGCCCATTCCATGGCTGAGGATCCTGCCGATGGTGACGAACGGCGACTACCACGATCTCGTTCGTCCTCTCTTGATAAATCAGGCTGTACGGAAACCGCCGAAGCAGTAACCGTCGTTTGTCCCCGTCAAACGGTGCTCCGATTTGTGGAAACTGGTCGATCACGTCAACGGCGTGTTCGACATCCCAGTAGAAGGCTCGCCCGAGCTCAACCGACTGCGATGAATAGTACCGTAACGTGTCGACGTACTCTCGCTCCGCAGGGCTGAGAAAACGCGGCCTCAAAGTCCCACGATCTCTCGTGTCCGAGCCAAGACTTCGTCGGCAGGTACGGCTTTGATTTCACCGCGGTCATATGCCGCGATGCGCTCCCGAACCTCAGCGACCCACGCTTGTTCAATGCGTGGATCCTGGTCCAGGCTCGCTAGTAGCGTGGCCGCCAAACGGGCGCGCTCCGCCTGCGGAAGCGATAGGGCGGCAGCCTCGAGCATGTCTAACGTCGAATCCATCGTGACCTCTACATTGCAAGACACTCAAATCAAGTATAGCTGTTGACCTTGATTGGTTCCAGAAGGACGTGCGGACTGCGGCCACCGCCCGATCCCGTTCGCCTTGTCTCACCAACGAGCTGTACTGCGCGTGGGTCAGGCACTCTTTCGCATAACGAGATGCGTTTGCCGACGGCATGTCCAGCCGGCGAAGCGCAATTCTGTTCTTGTTCGCCGTGTCAGTTCGGTAAATCTTCCCACCCTGAATCATCCACGCACTCGCGCCGGATGGCGAAGCGGCAAACGCCAGTTATCCGAAGTTACCTCTGGCCCGCCGTTGCTCCCAATCCGGCTACGGTTCGCTCTCGGCAACCGATTCGGTGGGGAGCGCACGTCTGTCCCGGAGTACCTTCATGCCGACTGCGAAAGCGGTTACGAAAGCCGCAGCTTCGACAAATCTAGAGTCCGCGTTGCCGAGCACCGCTCTCACAACGACGTATGGAAGAACCGCGAACACTAGCAACGAGTATGATTTCGCAGCCCAATGCAAACCCCGCCAATTCCGCGCAGCGGATACACAATAGAATCCGATTAGCCCATAGCCAGCCGGTACGGGCCCGAGCAGAGCGGCTCGAGGAGCGGTGGCAATGAACACGATGCCCCCGGCAACCGCTCCGATGAGGAATGCGAGCACATACTCTTGACCAGTAAGCCGCCACCTCAGCACTAGGCTCATTAGGAGAATTGCACCAATGACGTTCCACCAAAGACCTATGTTCAATGGGAACAGCGAGTACGTGGCCACGCTGACCGGCACAGTTAGGTAGTCGATGATGCCGCGACCTTTCAGCACGGGGACCGACGGCACAGCAACAAACTCAGCGACGCCGGGGAAAAGAGATGCAACGCACAGACCGATGAATGTTGCAAGAGAGAAGATGAGCGGCACGCGTATAGATCGGAACCAGGATAGTTTCATGCTATCAATGAACTCGGATGTCGTTCATGTGGACGGGTACCACCCGGTCTGGAGTGGCAGAATCCTTAGGGCCTTCAAGCTTCCGTCCTTTGTCGTTGCCAGAGGTAATTTCGGATAACGAGATACGAGTGCCGACGTGCCGTAGCGAGGAAGCCGGTGAGCGAAGCGACCCGGCGCCTGAGCGCAGGCATGTCCCGAAGGGCAAGGCTGCGGAGCAGCCTCCGCGGCACTAGTCAGTTATAGGACGTGACTTCGTGCGTCGTCGCGTGACCTACCGATCATTCAAGCCTCTCGTACGCACATTGGCGCGACTGGGGCTGTCCTGTCGAAAAGATAATGGAGTTCTAACTACGACTCGGCTCGTCACTGGCTTGATATTCCACTGCCTCTTGAAGGAGCGAATGACAGCCTTGGCCGAGGGCCCGTACATTTTATGGGCATCCCGGAATACATCCCGTGCTTCCGTTCTCAACTGAGGAGCAGTGTACCGCTTTCCATACGTAGCGGCATAGTACCGAGCCGACCGTCCGAGAAGGTGTGTATTGAGCAAGTGGTATCCACACTCGCCAAGCATCTCTATAAAGACCAAGGTCAATTCCACTTGGTCTAACTCAACATCCCCTTCTATGGAGCGAGTTCCCTGCTGGGCGTAAATCGTGGCGTGCGTGAACTGACAGAGCTCACCCCAGAACACCTTAATCGGGGACATATCAGTATCTCTAACGTTGTTAAAGACGCTCCCCAGCTTAACGGATTTGCCGGCCTGCCAGCGTAGCGCGAGCTGTTCGTCCTCCGATAGGCAGCAGAACTTTGCGATCATCTGAGCTTCAAGAACCTGCCGCAGAAGAATGCGAGCAGATCCGAATGCTCCGGACGTGACGAGGGTTAGCGCATCGAATTGGGCATGCGCCTGCTTTTGAAACAGGTGATACGCAGAGCGCTGCGCATCTGTCCTAGGGACCAAAGTGTCTAGCCCGCCTATGTGTTGTACGGCGATTTCGACCGAAATATCGAATAGCAACCGAATTCGTTTAAGTTGATCTCGAAATAGATCCTCGATTATGGATTGGTTCCCAGCTGCCGTATCACAGAACGTTGCTGAAGCTCCAAGACCTGTTCTCGGAAATTGTACCAATGCCTGGACGTTTGACATCTCACCTACCTAGACTCTCGTGTAGAAGTCATGTCCTATAACGAGAAGTGATTGCCGGCGTGCCGCAGCGAGGAAGCCGGAGAGCGACAGCGATCCGGCGCCTGAGCGGAGGCATGTCCCGCAGGGCAAGCCGCCGGAGGCGGCGCAGCGGCAATCATCCAGTTATGTGACGTTCACGTCCCCGCCTTGGCCCTCGGGAAGCCGACTGCCATCCCTCCACTTAGCCGGCGCTTGATCGCTGGAGTGCTGCGGCATGTAGTGCCAGAAATTGAGCGGGTTCGCTGGGCTCGGTGTGAAGAGATACCCGTGAGTGGCCAACGACACACCCAACCTTTTCTCCTTGCAACGTTCATTGAAGTAGCAGATCACTGGGAGCCGCTCCCGATCGGCACTGCTAACACGTCTCGCTGTTGCTTCGTCGATCAGCTCCCCTTGTCCGGCTTGACAGTGCTGCCACCACACTGCCATTCCGCCGTGGGTTCGCGTGTAAGCAGCCATTCCGGCGAACAGATCCGCTACTTGGCACAGAGGCAGATCACATGAGGATACTTGCTTCAGTGACTTTACGTGGAATTGCGCCACGGAGAACTCCTCCGCGAGTAGCGTTTGCTCGTAGTATTTGCGCCATGAGCCCACGCTGTGCAGGCACTCTTGAAGGGTGCGCCAGTCAATCCCGAACCTTTCGTCCGGGCGGAGGTGCCACTCAGCCTCGAGGGGTCTCCGCAGCATCAGAGTCTTGTGAAGATGAAAGTACATTCGCTCGAAATTCTTATCGTCGTCCCGGTGCTCTACCGAATGGCGGGAGTCCTGAGTGTCCCACACCACAACGTCTATCCTTCCATCAATTGCCAGCAAGTCATCAAGCACGCGATCGATCAGGCGCATGGCACAGAAGCGACGTTTGGCGCTCTTCAGTTCGTGCCACTTAAACTCGGACACCCTTGATTTCTCCAAGCATTCACTGGCTCGGTCATTAAACGAAGCCGCGACCGATACTGGCAGCGAGACTGACGCAATGCTCCTGAACCTTGAGGCGGTAATCTGACTTTCGTCTGAAATGGCGTAGTACCGATCGCTCATGCAGGGACACCCACTTCGTACCTCACCTGTATAGACGGCCACTCTCCTCGGACGTGAATGTCACATAACGAGATACGCTTGCCGACGTGCCGGAGCGAGGAAGCCGCGTAGCGGCGCCTGAGCGGAGGCATGTCCCGTAGGGCAAGGCCGCGTAGCGGCCGCAGCGGCAAGAGTCAGTTATCTGTTGTTGGGCCCGCTGCCGCCACACGTATGCTCTCGGTCGCAGATCGACATCCTATGACCGGCCGATCTGGTCCTTGATGCAGCACGTCTACCACGGCGGCTCACCAGGACCGGTATAACCACACACACCCATGCGCGGTGAATTGACGACCGGCATCAACTCGCCATAATCTTCATGCGGGTGCACTTGCCCATGTGCGGCACAGAGCCCCCCGTCCGCTTCCAGGTCATAGACACACTGTAAGCATAGCCATTCCGCGTCACCCTCGCACTCCATGCACGAGATTCGAGGTGCGTCATTGCGCGCCAACAACACGATCGGACGCCTACTCGTTGCTGCGCCCTGCCGCGTATCGATCACCTTCACACGGGTTTCTGACGTGGTGCCAAAATCGTACACGTGCACAAGCTCAACACCCGGCCGAAATACTGGCCCGGCCTTCGCGCTCATCGGGATCGGTCGCCCGCTCCATGCACGGCCCATGGACCACTGACTACTGTGACCACAGCAATCCAGCCAGATCTTGCGCAAGTATCCGTCCAGTACCTGCATCGAGGCCGAGCCCGCAACCTCCAGATGGAG
>JBBDWZ010000038.1:0-8198 GCA_040902615.1 Gemmatimonadota bacterium
CAGGCGCGGTGGAAGGTTGGAACGATCACAGTGTGTTCGTTCGCGGATCGGATCGCGTGAAAAACGAAGTAGCCGCGCTGCTGGCCGCCGAGGACAAGCCCAAGCCGCCGGTCGTTCTCAAGTTTCAGATCATCGAGGCAAACGGCTTCACGCAAACCGATACATCGGTTGCGCAAGTGGAATCGGTGCTGCGCGGTCTGTTTCGGTTCAATGGCTATCGCCTGGTGGCGGAAGCGTATATCCGAACCAAGGAAGAGTCCACGGCGTCGCAAATGATCGTGGGGGATAACGGCCAGCAGTACGGCATCAACGTACGTGTGGACAAGGTGATGCGGCGGGAAGGCAAGGCCTCTGCGGAAGTCACTACAGAGCTATGGGTGGACGCGCCCGGCTTGATTGCGTTATCGAACACGGTCAACATGCCAGATGGTCAAACCATCGTGCTGGGCACGGCGCGGACCACTGGAGAGGGGCGCGCCGGCCAGCTGCGCGGCGCCCTCATCCTGGTGGTCATGCCGGAACTCCGTTAAAAAGCGACGAGCGCCGAGCGACCTCGGCTAGCGGCCCCGTGTTCGATACATGTGGGCCGCCAAGCGCGGCCCCACATCTGGCAACAATGCCAGAGCCAGCGCGCGCCCGCTTGCCGAGTTAGCTCGTCGCTCGTCGCTTCTAGTGATAGCGGCGGCGACGCTCCACGCGCTGCACGCGTTTGGTGTCGGCCGGGCTAACCGGGGCTGGGACGGCGCCGACCGAGGGAGCGGCCTCGAACTGCACCGCATCGTTTCCGGCAAGAATGCGTACCACGGTCTCCCACCGGGCCTGCGAATCAAACGTGGGTGAATTACTGTCGACATGGCCGGCCGCTGCTCCAAACGCGCGGTCGGCGCCGACGTCGTCACCAATCTCGAGCAATGCCTCAGCCAGGCTCTCGAGGATCTCCTGGTTGGCGGCTATGTCAGTCATCCGGCGGAGGTGGCGCGATGCAGCCTGTTCCTGTCCTGCACTCGCAGCCGCGCGCGCATAGTCCGCAATGCGCTGCCTGGCCTCCTGAATGACTCCCTGACCCAGTGCCATCCATGCCAGCGTGCAACGGGCACGAACCACTTCCGGAGTAAGCCGAACGATTTTGCGGCACACGCCGACCGCCCCATCGATCTGATCCGCGGCCACCAGCACATCGATGGCGCGGCCATAGTAGATGAGCGCACGCTCGCGCGCTCCCGCGTCAAAACACAAATCGCCAGCCAAATTGAAAATCCGTGCGCGCTCGTCGGGAAATGCAACATTAAGGGCACGTAATTCCATGTTGGACAGCACCGGCTCGAGATTGGCTGAGCCGACGGCGGGCGCCGCGGATTGCGCGTAGTGAACCATGGCTATAGCTCCGGGAGGTGTGGGTGTACGGTGTCAGGGGGGAATTGCGCGTGTATGCAGGCTTCACGCCGAAGCGGTGACGCGCGGAATTGCACGATTTATTCGATCTGGATGTGCGGACCGGTGAACACTTCTTGCGCGCGGGTGTGACCTTTTTGTCGAGTGTGGTGAACGATCCGTTAATATCCCGGAAATCCTTGCCTGACAATAGGAAGCGCGATTATCGTTGAGTACGAATTCCTCGCTGCCGGCGGCGTGTGAGCCAATCGAAAACAGCAGAGCGACGAAGCGCGGCAGCGTGTTGCTTGCCACCACGCAAGGCTCCGTACGCGTGTAAGGCGCGGGCAGGCTTTACCCTGCTCGAGCTGATGGTGGTAACCGTCATCATCGCATTGCTCGCGATGATGGCATCGGTGCCCATCCGCAAAGCCCGTGAACGCGCATATACCGTGGCGACGCGCTCCGAGATCAATCTGGCAGTGAAGTACATCGCCATGTACGAGGTAGAGCACGGCGTATTCCCCGCCGACTTGGCGGTAGTAAGGAATCAGGGCTTCGACCCGAGCGAGCAGATCAACTTCTGCACGTATAACCGGGTGTCAGTCCCGGAGCCGGGCGTTTCCTACGTGCGGATCGTCGCGCAGCATCGCGGATCACGCTCGATCGTCGAGAGGCGATACCCAACCTGGCAGAACACTCAAGAGACCGAAGTTGCGAGCCTGTGCACGCCGCTGTCGTTCTGATCTGATCATCCACCGCGGAGCGTGACGTGAGAAAGCTGCGCAAAGCCGTAGACGCTGGACTGCCCATCCTTGGCACCGTGATTGTGTTCCTTGCGGTACTCCTGCTTTCCGACCAGCAGCTCACGCTACGCGTGGTGATCGTGATGTTCGGCGTATTGATGATCGACGCCGGCATCTGGAAGCTCACGCACCCGTTGCTGCCGAACGAGCGGCGTTTCCAGGGTCTGCGCCTGGAAGTCGATGAGTTCATCAAGATCGTACGCCGGCTGAATGCAGACGCACTGGAAGCCAGGCAATCACCGGCCGCTCAGGACAACCTGAGGCGGACGGTGACGGAAATGCACAACGCAGTGGACCGCATGGAAAAGCTGGCCGGAAAAACGGCGGAAGAACTGAGCCGGGCAAGCGTACCGCTCTGACCAAGTGACCTGAATCACAACTCCAGCCGCGTGAAATGCGCGTACAGCTGGTCGAACAAACGGCGACCCTGCTCGATCCGCTCCGCATCGGATGCGTAGCGCGCGGTGATCCCCTGCAGCAACGCCAACAGGCCCGGTCCCTCGGGCCGCGCATACTTCTCATCATGCAGATCGAGATCGTGCACCAGCTCGCCGAGCGCCCGCAAACCGCCATCCTGGCTCAAGCCGAACCGATCCAAAAGCGTCTCGAACGTGCAGCGGTTACCCTCATGGCCGTATTCGCCCGCGAACATGTCGAAACGGATCTCGCCCGGGACCGGCGAATAGCCACTCGCCGGCGCAAACCGGAACCGCGCTGAACGATCGATGAATCGCAGAATCAACCAGGCCGATGCGATCCGGTCGACGAAGACGTTCTGGCGCGTGACCCAAACCGCACCGCTTGGCGCACCCTCGATCCGAGCAACCTCGCTCTCCGCCGCCTGCTGCCGTCGCAGCTCCTCCACCGCGGTTCGGGCCGCTGCGTGCCGCTCGCCCCCAAACTGGTCGCGCGCCACGACCCGCTCGAGCCTCTGCTCGAGTCGGACGATCGCCGCCGCACGCGCCTCCGCGTCACTGCCCACCTCCCGCGCCCCGGTTACGACGTCGTCATAGCCCTGGTCGCTCTGCGCCCTGAATTCCGCGACCAGATCCGCATCCCCAAGCCCGGATAACAGCCGCGCGGCCACCACGATCGCCTGGCCGCCATCCCGCCGGATCTCCTGAGCAAGCCATTCGAAGTCCTCAACCCCCTGTTCCGTCGCTGGTAGAACGTACACGGCATTTTTGACCGGCACCGCGCCAAGCTGCTGCAGCCGGCGGCGAATGCGGACGCGGAAATAATCCGGCTTGGGCGGCAGGTGGTGGATGAGCATGAGCCATTGAGCATCTATTGAATCATCCATATCACAACTGTATCATTTGCCTGGCTGGTCCGCAAATCAAACGGATGGACGGACGAGCACGACTACGACTTCGACCACGACTACGACTACGGGCACATAGCGTTTTCGGTCTGCGAGGACTTGGCGATCAGGTTCAAGATGCTTTTGCCGGCCAATCAGGAGGTCTTCTTGAGATGGAATCAAAGCTGTGGGGCCGGAGAGGAGGTGCTCCTGGTCAACGAGCGGGAAGTAGCGGAGCGGCTGACGGCGGCGAGGTGCGTCGAGGCGGTAGAGGGCGTCTTTCGGGAGCTGGGGTTGGGGGCGGTGCCTGCACCTCGCGTTCTGAGCCTGCACGCGGAAGCGGGCGCGTTTCACATCAAGGCCGCGCTGGCGGGCGGGTATTTCGTGGCCAAGGTGAACGCCAATTATCCCGGGAATCCCTCGGTCGGGCTGCCCACGATCCAGGGAGTGCTGGCTCTGTTCGAAACGAAGACCGGCCGCTTGCTGGCGCTGATGGATTCTGCCGAGCTGACGGCGCGTCGAACCGGCGCGGCCACGGGGGTGGCAGTGAAATACCTAGCGCTCGAGAAGCCAATGACGGTTACGCTGGTTGGCTGTGGGCGGCAGGCGCGATCGCAGATCGAGTCAGTGGCCGCGGTGCGGCCGATCGAGCGTCTATTTCTTTGCGATGCGGATCCCGCAACAGCACGCAGCCTGGCTGTCACGCTGAGCGATGTAATGGACGCTGAGGTCGTGCTGGTGGAATCACTATTCAATCATACGCGTGAAAGCGATGTCGTGATCACCTGCACGCCGAGCCGGAGCGCGTATTTGACACAGGATGCACTGCGTCCGGGGTGCCTGGTCGCCGCGGTTGGCGCGGACAATCCGCACAAACAGGAAATTGTGCCCGAATTGATGGCGCGGAGCCGAGTGGTTGTCGACCTGCTCGAACAATGTGTGGTGCTGGGTGATCTGCATCATGCGATCGCAGCAGGTGTGATGAGCGCTGGGGACGTGCATGCTGAGCTGGGTGATGTCGTGAGCGGCAGGAGGCCGGGCCGCACGGCTGAGAGCGATGTGATCGTGTTCGATTCGACCGGCATCGCGTTGCAGGATGTGGCGGCCGCCATCATGGTTTACCGCAGTGATCAGTGACGTTTCGGGCGGGGGCGACTGCGATTGCGTCCCCCCCGCGCCCGCCCTAGGATAGCCGACAGCTTCAACGGTTCGTTCCGCTCTGCAGCTGTGTTTTCGGACAGCTGACTCGGGCTCGACCAGCTCACAAGGAGATTCGAATGACCAGGATCAGACGATCCTTGCTGCTAGCGTGGCTAGCAACCTCAGCGCTGTGTTGGGTGGTGCCGCTACAAGCGCAGCAGACCTCGTACACGATTACCGGCCGCGTGCGCGATGCCGACACTGGCGGTCCATTGTCCGGCGTGCAGGTGCTGCTACGAGGGACGCGCTTCGGTGCGCTGAGCAACAGTGCCGGCGTGTACACGATGCTTGCGCAGCTGACGCCCGGCTCATACGTGCTCGAGGCACAAATGATCGGCCGCGAGACCCAGACGCAGCCGGTGACGCTGGGCGCGGATCGGGTGGTGAACGTACCCGAGCAGCAGATGCGCACGACGGCGCTGTCCCTGGGCGAGATCGTGGTGACGGGGACGGCGGCACCAACCGCGCGGCGCGCGCTGGGCAATGCGGTGTCCACCGTGGAAGGCCGGACCCTGAACGAGTCGCCGGCGATCACGATCGACCAGGCGATCCAGGGCAAAGTTGCGGGGGCAGTGATCACCAGCAACACCGGCAACCCGGGTGGCGGTGTCTCGGTGCGTCTGCGCGGCACCAGCTCGATCGTGAGCGGGTCGGAGCCGCTCTACATCGTAGACGGTGTCATCGTCGACAACAACGGCGATCAGCAGGTCAACTTTGGCTATCGCTCGAACCCATCCAACCGGTTGGCCGACCTTGACCCGGACGACATCGAGCGTATCGAGATTCTGAAAGGCGCCGCGGCGGCGGCGTTGTACGGATCACGCGCCAACAACGGTGTCGTGCAGATCTTCACGAAGCGAGGCCGCGCCGGGGATGTACAGTTGACCGCAGCCACCCGATTCACGTACAGCGAGCTCGAAAATCGGATTCCATTCGCACTCACGCCTCGCAACGACGCAGGCCGTGATACGATACGCTTCGATCCGCAGGACCTGATCTTCCGTTCACCGTGGAGCAACGATTCCTACCTGTCGTTGTCCGGCGGTACGCCGGAGACGCGCTACTACATCTCCGGAAACTGGGTGGACCAGAACGGGATCATGAGGGGGTCGAATCACCAGAAGCTGAACGTACGCATGAATGTCGATCAGCGGCTGGCATCATGGGTAGACCTGGCGGTTGGCGCCAATTTCGTGAAAGCGCACAGTGACCTGGTGATCAACGGCGAAAACGGCACCGGCGGTCTTCTCACTGCGATCGTGTTCACGCCAACCACGCTAAACCTGGCTGATCGCAATCCACAAACCGGTGAATTGGTCAACAAACGATCGGGAACGTTCCCGAACCCGCTGGATGTGCTCGCCAATTGGCAGACGCCGCAGGACATCTATCGCTTTGTCGGCTCAATGCAACTCAAGGCGAATCCGATCAATGCCCTGCGGCTCGAGTACCGGCTGGGTTTTGATCGCTATGAGATGGAGACCAGCCAGTCGATTCCGCGTGGCGACGCAACATTCCCGCTGGGCACCGCGTTTTCCGCAAACCGGCGGAACATGCTCATCAACAATGATTTCAGCGGCAATTACGAGTTCGGTGCGGGCAGCGCGCTGCGATTCTCGACTGGCGTGGGCGTGAATCACACGTACCAGCGGGTCGACCAACTGAACCTGGGCGCCAGCGATCTCACGCCGACCACGCTGCTCGTGCGCGGAGCAATACCATCAGCTTCAGAAGCACAGATAGAAGCGTTGACGCTCGGTTTCTACGGCCAGGAGCAGGTCGCGTGGAAGGAACGCCTGTATCTCACCGGCGCAGTTCGTTTCGATGCATCGTCAACGTTCGGCGAGGACGAGCGCTGGCAGATGTATCCGAAGGTCAGCGCATCGTGGGTAGTCTCCGAGGAATCGTTGTGGCGGGAAGCGGTGCCCTCGTTCGTATCGGAAATGCGCCTGCGCGCGGCGCTGGGTTACGCCGGCAACCAGCCACCGCTCGACAATGCCTATGCGCGCGTGCCGCGGTATACGACGTCGGTCAACATCAATCGCCTGGGATTGGTGCCCTCGCCGCAGGTCGGCAACCCGGATTTGAAGCCGGAACGGCAGCGTGAGTGGGAGGCCGGCTTCGATGCATCGGTCTGGAACAAGCGAATCGGTGCGCACTTCACGTACTACGACAAGTATGTCAAGGACCTTTTGCTGGAGCGGCCGTTCGTGCCAAGTGCCGGGTACGCCACGATCCTCGACAACGTCGGTGAGATGAGCAATCGCGGGATCGAGGTTGAGCTTTCGACCATCAACCTGCAGCGCGATAATTTGGGCTGGAATACAAGGTTCATCTATTCACGCAACAACAACAATGTCGAAAAACTGTCGGTGGTTCCGTTCACGTCGGGCTATACCAGCCGCGTCGCTGAGGGTGAGCCCATTGGCACGCATTACATGCCTGCATTCCAGCGCGATGCAAACGGCAACATCATGTCGGACTCGATCGGCCCGCTGAGAGTCGCGAACGCACTGGTGAACAAATCGCCATGGCCGGATTACACCGCATCGCTGGCCAACGACTTCCGTTACAAGAATCTCGAGATGACGGTCATGTTCGATGGGCAGTTCGGCCACCATTTGTGGAATCAAACCCGCCGGATTCAGGACATCTTCATGGCGGGACCACTGTATGACCAGTTCCTGAGAGGTGAAATCACGGCGGCGCAGCGTACGAGGTTGCAGAGCATCTGGGAGTACTACCTCGAGGATGCGAGCTACGTGAAACTGCGCGATGTCTCGCTCCGCTGGATTACGAGCTCACCGCGATTGAGCATGATTGGCGCCAGCCGGATGCAGCTCGAGCTGCTTGCGCGCAACCTGTACACCTGGACCGATTACACCGGCTACGATCCGGAAATCAACATGTTCGGTCTCTCCACGGTTGCACGCGGCACTGACTTCGCCGTTTATCCGAACCCGCGGACCGTGGGTCTCGGCGTACGGCTCACGTATTGATGTGGAGCGCTATCATGTCGAATAAAGGGAAATGGATGAGTGTGGCAGCGGGTGACCGTGCGAAACGAACTGCAATTGCAATCGCTGTTGCCGTGTTTGCCGGCTGCGATCTCGAGGTGACCGACCCGAACTCACCGAATGAAGAGGAGATCATCACCAACGCCGCGGGCTTGCGCAATGTGGGTGTGGGCTTGCAGGCGGAATACGGTAACGAGCTGGTGGATCCGGTTTACATCTCTGGCCTGGTGACGGATGAGATCGGCGCGATACTGGCCGCCTTCGAGGGCTATCGACAGGTCGATGCGGGTCTCACGGTCGACAACGACGTAGGACCGTCGCTCGAGACCTGGGCCGGGCAGTACGATGTCGTGCAGGTCGCGAACGTTCTGCTCGAGAACGTGCCGCTGGTAACTACGCTGCAGCCCGGCACGGCCAGCGGCCTCATTGCGCTGGTCAAGCTGTTCAAGGCGATGGCGTTCGGGAATCTACTGCTGGTCTACGAGCGCATTCCGCTCGAGG
>JBBDWZ010000039.1:0-8177 GCA_040902615.1 Gemmatimonadota bacterium
TGACGCGCCGTCACTGTACCTGTCTCTCTCGCCGTCTCTGTCTCTGCTTCTGACCCGCCGTCACTGTACCTGTTTCTGTTTCCGTCTCTGTTTCTGTCACTGTCTCTGTCGCTGTTTCCGTCTCTGTGTCTGCCAACCCCTTGTCCTCCCCCGATGCAAGTGTGTCTTATTCTGCGCATGTACAAAACTGCGTTGGTTATGCACGAAGCCTGTGGCCGGCACGATACCGGTTGGGGTCACCCCGAGCATCAAGGCAGGCTGCCCGCGATTCTGCATGCGATCTATGGCCAGACGCCGGCGCTGCTGGATCTGGTGCTTCAGGCCGAGGGCGTTCCCGTCAGCGAGAAGGATGTTCTGCGCGTGCATTCGGATGCCCAGCTCGCGCGGCTGCGGCGAGCGTCCGAGCTGGCCATGCAGGAGGAGCGCATCGTCGGGCTCGATGCGGAAACTCTGGTCTCACCGGCGTCGTTGGAAGCGGCACTGGCATCGGCCGGTTGTGTGCAGACCGCAGTGAAGCTGGTACTCGAGAAGCAGGTGCCGACCGCGTTCGCATTGGCGCGGCCACCAGGGCATCACGCGACCGCGGACACGTCCATGGGTTTTTGCTTGCTGAACAACGTCGCGATTGCAGCACGCTGGCTGCGGCAAGCGGGCCTGGATCGCGTGCTGATCATCGACTGGGATGTTCATCACGGTAACGGCACTCAGGATGTTTTTTATGCGGATCCCTCCGTGTATTACCTGTCATTGCATCAGCATCCGTGGTATCCGGGGACCGGGTATCCGGAGGAGCGGGGTGCCGGTTCGGCATTGAATACCAATCGCAACGTACAGCTGGCGGCCGGCACGAACGGCCGCCGCTACCTGGAGCAGTTCGAGGCTGCGGTCGATGCGGCACTCGCCGAATTTACGCCGGATTTCGTGATCGTCTCGGCGGGTTTCGACAATCTGCGGGATGATCCGATGGGCGGGTTTCTGCTGGAGCCGGAGGATCTGCATGCGGCCACCCGCATGCTGATGGATCGCCGAAGTGGTAACGGCGGGCTCGTGTTCGCGCTGGAGGGCGGATACGCACCTCCACGAGTAGGCGTGGGCGTGGTCGCAGTGCTGCGGGCGCTCTCCGATCTGCCGCCGCTATGAAGCGGGTTACTCGAGCGATACTGCGCCCTCGACCAGGATCTCCGGCGGCAGGCCTTCGAGCGTGAGCCGGGCCTTGACCGCAATCGTTTCGGTGCCGCGCAGACGTCCCTCTTCCAACGCGGTACGTACGTGTTTTTCGATCTCCCGCTGCGCGGTGATTCCGAACTTCTTGAGGAACTGCCGCAGCTCGAGATTGAACACCTCTTCATTCATACCGCCTCCGTTGAGTCGCGTGTCGACAAATGTGCAGCCGCCGATTGAATTGGTCGAGCGCCGGCGGTATTGCCGCGGGTTGACCCCCTCCCTGCGCAGGGCGACATTCCGCGGCACTACCAAGGGAGGCGAGACGTGAGCATGGTTGCGGGCCCCAGCAAGTTTCTGCGGTTGCAGCGCGATCTGGGCCGGATTCAGGAAGCATTGCGCGAGGCAGACCTGGACGGCTGGCTGCTATACGATCTGCATGCGCGTAATACGGTCACCGCCAAGCTGACTGACCTGGGCGATATGAGCCGGCGCTACTTCGTGCTGCTGCCGGCGCACGGTGATCCCCATGCACTGGTGCACGGCATTGAAGAGACCCCGTGGTCGAACTGGCCATGGTCGAAGGAGCGCTACGTCGGCTGGCGGCAGCTCGAGGAAAAACTGCGTGCCCGGCTCACCGGCAAACGCGTGGCCATGGAGATTTCTGAAGGTGACGGCGTGCCTGCGATGGATCTCGTACCGGCCGGTGTGCTCGAGCTGATCCGTAACTCCGGCGCACAGGTGGTCACATCTGGTGAGCTGGTGACACAGTTCTA
This sequence comes from Gemmatimonadota bacterium, assembly GCA_040902615.1. Lineage (GTDB taxonomy): Bacteria > Gemmatimonadota > Gemmatimonadetes > Longimicrobiales > RSA9 > JBBDWZ01. The sequence continues at coordinate 1,938 of JBBDWZ010000039.1, forward strand.
CTCGGTCTGGACCGATGAGGAGCTGGCCTCGCATCGCCGCGCCGCTGCGATCCTGATGCAGGTCGCGAATGCGACGTTCATGCGCATCGCTCATGCGCTGCAGGCTGGCGAGACGGTTACCGAAGCGGGGGCGCAGGCCTGGGTACAGGCCGATCTCAAAGCGCGTGGTGCTGGGGTTGGTGGCGACTGCATCGTGGCGAGCACAGTCGGCGCGGCCGATCCTCACTACGCGCCGGTTGGATTGGGCGCGCCGTTGCGCGCGGGCGATCTCGTTCTGCTGGACCTGTGGGGCAAGGAAAAAGAGGAGTCCGTCTACGCCGATCAGACCTGGATGGCGTACCTCGGTCCGGTGGTGCCGGATCGGGCGCGCCAGCTCTTCGAGATCATCCGCGATGGCCGTGATGCGGCGGTAACCTTCCTGCAGGAATCATGGAAGGCCAAACGCCCGGTGCGCGGTGGTGAGGTCGACGATGTCACGCGTGGATTGATCACCGATCGTGGCTATGGTCATGCATTCATTCATCGCACGGGGCACTCGATCGATCAATCGGTGCACGGCATGGGTCCCAACATCGACAATCTCGAGACGCGTGACACGCGCGTTCTGATTCCCGGCGTAGCGTTTTCGATCGAGCCTGGTATTTATCTTCGCGGCGAGATCGGCATGCGCACCGAGATCAACGTGTTCATGAATCGCAACGGACCAGAGGTGACTGTGGCCCAGCCGCAGACCGAAATCTTTGCGGTCATGCCCTGATGGACGACGAGAATCCCGGGCTCGAAGAGGATCGGCCGCAGTCCGGGCCGGCCAAGGCGCTCTACCTGCTGGGCATTCAACGCGCCCGCAGCTGGGGTCGGCGCGCAGGTCGTGATGAGCTGGCCGATGTTCTGCGCGTGCGATACCGCGACCTCGAAGCTCTGGTCAAACCCGCTGTCTTCGAGATGGCTGAACTCGATACCGACACCGTGCAGGATCACCAGCGTGCGGTGGAGGCTGCCACCCGTCGCGGCACCATCCTACCCGCGCCGTTCGGCGTCATCTTTCACGGCCGGCGTCCGCTGATCCGCCTGCTGCAGGAGCAGTACCTGGTGCTGGACGAGGCGCTGTCATTCCTGGATGGCCAATGCGAGGTACGCCTGCACATCACGTCGACCGACGGTGGTGAGCCCGATGACGAGCAGATGCACGTCGCCAATCAGATCTATTCCGATTTGCGGCGCAGTGCGCGTGCCGCCGTGCCGTTTCCCCGCGATGGCCGCAGGCTGCTGAGCTCCGCATTCCTGGTCGAGCGCACCGGTTGGGTCGAATTCATCCAGCGCGCCGAGACTCTGGCCCAGCCGCATGCCGAAGTGAGCCTCGATATCACCGGTCCCTGGCCACCCTACGATTTCGTGCGCTTTGTCGTCTGAGACAATGCTCGTCGAAGTCGCATTGCCGGTCCCGATTCAACACACCTTCACCTATCGAGCCAGCACACCGATCCTGCCTGGCATTCGCGTGCACGTGCGTTTTGGCGGACGACGGTTGACTGGTTGGGTGCTGGGGCCTGCAGACGAGTCGAAGGAATTCAAGAATCTTCGCGACGTCGAAGCCATTCTGGAAACCGAGCCGAGCATCCCGACCGATGTGCTGCAGCTGGCACGCTGGATCGCCGATTACTACCTGGCGCCGCTGGGCGTGGTCTTGCGCACCGCGCTGCCCGCGGTCCTGAGTGGCGCGGTGCACCCGGAACAACCGTTGCGCAAGCGAAAGCTCATCCGGCTGCTGCGCGACCTGCCCAGCCTCACCGAGCGCGATCAAGTCTTCGGCCGCGCCCAGCGCCAGCGCGAGCTGTACGAGCTGCTCGAGAATCTCGGCGGTTCCACCGAAGTCACACACGTAACCACGCAGCTCGGCTTCGGCCATGCCATCATCAAGGGGCTGGCTGATCGCGGACTGGTGACGATCGAAGAAGAGACCGTTTCCCGCGATCCCTTCGTCGCAATGAAACCCGCGCCGGTAACGCCGGTCACGCTCACGCCTGCGCAGAGCGCCGCCCTGGAGCTGCTCAAAGCTGCAGCGAATCGCACCCATTCCCGCATTCCAGATTCCACATTTCCGGTTTCCCAACCGATTCAAGCCGATGCGCCGCCGCCATTCCTCCTGCACGGTGTGACCGGTTCAGGCAAAACGCTGGTGTACATCGAGCTGCTACGCGAAGTGCTGCGGCAGGGCAGGGGTGCCATCGTTCTCGTCCCCGAAATAGCACTCACACCCCAGACGGTCGCGCGTTTCCGTTCCCATTTCGGCGATCGCGTCGCCGTTTTGCATTCGGCATTGAGCGATGGCGAGCGCTACGACGCATGGCGCGCTCTGCATCAGGGCGAAAAAAGCATCGCCATTGGCGCACGCTCCGCCATCTTCGCCCCGATCCGCTCGCTGGGCGCAATCGTGGTCGATGAGGAACACGAATCGTCATACAAACAGGGGGAAGCGCCGCGCTACCACGCCCGGGAAGTCGCGGTTGTACGGGCTCGCCTCGCCGGTGCGGTCTGCCTGCTGGGCAGCGCAACGCCTTCCCTCGAGAGCTGGCATAACGCACAGCGCGGCAAGTTCCGGGTGCTGGTTTTGCCCGAGCGCGTGGAAGGACGGCCGCTGCCGCCGGTCCAGGTCATCGACCTGCGGAACCGCGGCCCGGGCAGCGTCGGGGAGTCGAAGCGAAGCCTCTCGCCGCCTTTGGTCGCGGCGATCGAACTGCGTCTCGAACGCCAAGAACAGGTCATCCTGCTTCTGAATCGTCGGGGCTATTCGACCTTCGTGCAGTGCCGGGAATGCGGTGAGGTCTGGCAATGCCGTCAGTGCAATGTCTCGCTGACCTACCATCGCAGCCGGCGCCGCCTGGTCTGCCATTACTGCTTCCATGAGGAGGCACCACCCGTGATCTGCGGCAAGTGCGGCTCGGCCGACCTTTCCTTCAAGGGTGTAGGCACAGAACAGGTCGAGCGCGAGGTGATCGAGAGTTTTCCGGCCGCACGCGTGAGCCGGATGGACGTCGATACTACTTCGGCCAAGTGGTCGCATCATGACATCCTCGGCAAAGTCGAGCGACGCGAAATCGACATCCTCCTGGGCACGCAGATGATTGCAAAGGGTCTCGACTTCCCGAATGTCACATTGGTTGGTGTCGTGAACGCCGATGTCGCGATGAATCTGCCCGACTTCCGCGCGGCCGAACGCACCTTCCAGCTGCTGACGCAGGTCGCCGGGCGGGCCGGCCGGGGGCCACGGGGCGGGGAAGTCATCATCCAATCCGCATTGCCTAACCATTACGCCATCAAGAACGCGATCGAGCACGATTACATCAGCTTTGCCGCACGCGAGCTGAACGAGCGGCGCACGCCGGCGTATCCACCGCACGTGCGACTTGCCAACATCGTGATCAGCGGAACCGAAGAAACGTTTGTACAGGAGGCGGCAGAAGCGTCCGCAGAGTGGCTGCGCGCGGCATTGCGCGGTACGCGTGAGGTCGAATTGATCGGACCTGCACCGTGTCCCATCGATCGCATACGGGGGCGCTGGCGTTGGCATTTCCTGTTGCGATCCGCACGCGCGGCGGCCCTGGGTACGGCCTGCAGGCAACTCTCACTTCGATATGAATTGAAACCGGGACGCGCCGATTTGCGGCTCATTATTGACCGCGACCCGGTGACCCTCTTGTGACGCGTTCCGCAGCGTCTCGGGTAGCTGGTTTGAAACGTTTGTATTGCTGGAGCGGTAGGAAACTCATAAAATATTGTGCCAAGTACATTTTTCGCCGGTTTTGCTTCAGGCGATGTCCGGTGCGACCCCCGGGAAGGATAGCCTTACGACCATGGGATGTCTGGCTCTAAACGCTTCGTTTGAACCGCTGACGATCCTGCCAGTCCGACGCGCGCTGCGGTTGGTCATCGACAAGAAGGCCGAAATCCTCGAAGTCGATGAGAGCCGCGTATTCCATTCCGAGCGCCGCGACCTGGCGTGTCCGTTGGTGATCCGGCTCGTCCGCTTCGTGCACGTGCCACGCAAGTTCCGCCGTCAGGTAACCAACACGTTCCTGTTTGCGCGCGATAGCTATCGCTGCCAGTACTGCGGCCGGCATCGTTCCCAGCTGCGCGGGCGGGAATTCCTGACTCGGGATCACATCATCCCGATGTCGCGCGGTGGCGATAATACGTGGCACAACGTGGTGACCGCTTGCTCACCGTGTAATAACCGGAAGGGCAGCCATATGGCCGTGGAAGTGCACATGCATCCGCTGCATGCGCCGCACGAGCCGAATTATGTGGAGCTGGTTTGGGCCGTTCGCCGTATCACGACCGTGCAGGCGAAGTACATCAAGATGTTTTACGGCGCGGATGTTCTGCGAGCCTTGCAATCCAAGCACGATGGCACTCCGCTGGTGACCGGCGGCTGATCAAAACCGAAAGCCCGGCAGCGCCGGGCTTTCTTGTTTCGGTCAGTTCGCCGCCCGCGTCACCCACCCGTTCACCATCCCGATCAGGAGACGGATGTCCACCGGTTTCCCTACGTAGTCATTGGCACCGGCACGCAACGCCGGCTCGCGCGCGCCATCCATGGCCGTAAGCGCGATGATCGGGATGCCGCGCGTCTCCGGCGCCTCACGCAGCGCGCGGATCGCAGCGAATCCGTCCATCTCCGGCATCATGATGTCCATCAGGATCAGATTGGGTATGTACGTCAATGCGGCCGAAACAGCCTGGCGTCCATTCATCGCTTCGATCACATCAAAACCAAACGCCTCCAGCAGCTCCCTCAGCGCTTCACGACTATCGAGGTGATCTTCGGCCACCAGGATCGTGTTTTTGCCGTTACGTGGTAAAACTGAAACTGTACTCCGCATATTTATCCACCCGCTGCCCGCGGTCATCGACTTCAGAAGCACTGTACCCTACCGTACAGAGGCGGGCAAGTTTCGCGCCCCCTGATAGTTGGGGGATTCCCCAAGTCGGTTGACCACTTTAGGTTGCCCCGATGCCAATCACAGAATTGACGAAAAGCAGCTATATCCATGCGGTCTCCATGCACTGCTCAGAGGCCGCGAAACCTTGAATCAGGATTCGCCCGACCACGGCAAACACGGTTCTCCGCCGCTGGCCGACCTCGGGGCGCCGACCGGCACGGAGCCGTCACGCTCGCCGGACCTGACGCCCGGCGAACTGGATGTTCTCTGCGAACGCAACTTTACGGTCGATGGCGTCGAGTGGGTGGCGTACGTCAGTGGGCGCGGCGCCTATGGTACCGGTCATTTCGGTCTCGCGTCCTTGCAGACCATCCACTTTGCGCTGGCCGGTGAGCCAGGCACACCACTCCTGGAAACTCTGGTTCCGGCCAACCAGTTTGCCGGGCTGTTCGACCGGCAGCTGATGCACTTGCTCAAGCACGCCACCCGGATCGTAATCCCTGAAGGCGGCGCCGCAGCCGCTCCGCGAAGATTCAGCCTGAGTGACGACACGTGAGTTCCCGTAAGAAAAGAATCCTGACTGGCGACCGTCCAACCGGCAAACTTCATCTTGGCCACTGGATCGGCAGCATTAAGAATCGCGTACGACTGCAGGATGAGTACGAGTGTTTCTTCATCATCGCGGACCTGCACACCCTGACGACGCGACCCGAGAAAGAGGCAATTGCGGAAGTACCGGGTCACATCCGCGAGATGGTTCTGGATTACCTCGCGTTGGGCATCGATCCCGAGAAGTCGACCATCTTCGTACAGTCGGCGCTTCCGGAAACGTCGGAGCTGCAGCTCATCCTGAGCATGCTGGTCTCGCTTCCGCGTTTGGAGCGTCTGCCTACGATCAAGGACATGGCGGACGCTGCCGGTCTCGACGTAATGCCGTTCGGGCTGGTCGGCTACCCGGTGCTGCAGGCCGCGGACATCCTGCTGCCGCGCGCTCACCTCGTACCAGTCGGCCGCGACAACCAGGCGCACGTGGAAATAACGCGCGAGATCGCACGCCGATTCAACAACCTGTACGGCGACGTTTTCCCCGAGCCGGACGCACTGATCAGCGAAGTCCCCATTCTGCCCGGCATCTATGGACAGCAGAAGATGTCCAAGTCACTCAACAACGCGATTCTGATTGCAGACGATGAGAACACGGTCAATCAGGCCGTGATGAAGATGTACACCGATCCAAACCGCGTGCGCGCCGACATCCCGGGCACGGTCGAAGGCAATCCGGTGTTCATTTACCATGACG
>JBBDWZ010000040.1:0-8133 GCA_040902615.1 Gemmatimonadota bacterium
GTGCGCAGGCTCGATGCGCGGCAGGTAACAGGTCAGTACCTGGCTTGCGCCGGTAAAAAGCGTGACCGTGCTCACCGCACTTCGTGGATAGCAGCCAGCGCACCCGAGCGCACCAATCGCTCGAGCGCCTCAATGTCCGGATGCATCAGGCGATCCTGATCGAGTGCAGGCACGACCCGTCGAACCTCTGCATGCGCGTGCTCCACGCCGCGGCCGGCTTTCAACGGGCGATGGAACTCGATTGCCTGCGCCGCGCACATGAGCTCGAGCGCGACAATGGTTTCCAGGAAGTGCACGGCCTCGCGCGCCTTGAGCGCTGCGCCTACGCCCATCGACACGTGATCTTCCTTGTTGTTATCCGTGGGAATGGTGTCGACACTGGCCGGATGCGCTTTCAGGCGCAGATCCGCGACCAGCGCCGCCGCGACGATCTGCGCCATCATGAAGCCCGAGTTGACACCAGGATCCCGCGTTAGAAACGCAGGCAGCCCCGACAGCGCGGGGTCAACCAGTCGGGCGATTCTGCGCTCACTGATCGCGCCCAGGTCGGCGCACGCAATCGCGAGAAAATCGAGCGCCTGCGCCACCGGCTGTCCATGGAAATTTCCACCGCTCAGAATGAGGTTCTGATCCGCGAAGATCAACGGATTATCGGTTGCGCTAACGACCTCGACTTCCAGCACGGACCGAACGAATCCAAGCGCCTGTCGGGCGGCGCCGTGCACCTGCGGCATGCAGCGCAGGGAATACGCGTCCTGTACGCGTGGATCACCATGACGATGCGACTCGCGGATCTCGGAGTCGCTGAGCAACGCGCGCAGCCGCTGCGCGCTGGTCGCCTGTCCCGGATGGGGCCGCGCGCGCTGCAGTTCTTCGCGAAACGCTTCTGGTGTTCCTTTCAATCCTTCGAGACTCATCGCACCAGCGACCTCGGCAGTTTCGAGCGCGCGTTCCGCCGCCAGCAGAGCCAGCAGGCCGATCCCGGTTTGGACCTGCGTACCATTATTGAGCGCGAGCCCTTCCTTCGCTTCCAGCACGACCGGCTCGAGCCCGACTCTGGCCAGCGCAGCCGCGGCACTCATCCGTTCGCCACCGATCAGCGCGTCACCCTCGCCAATCAGCAGCAGCGCCACGTGAGAGAGCGGGGCCAGGTCTCCGGACGCGCCCACGCTGCCCCGCTCCGGGATGATCGGGCAAACACCGCGGTTGAGCAGCTCGAGCAGCAGATCGATGATGACGGGCCGGACGCCGGAATAGCCGAGTGCCAGCACGTTGGCGCGCAGCAGAACGATCGCGCGGGCCTCCAGCTCAGACAGCGGCTGGCCGACGCCGGCAGCGTGGCTGCGAATCAGATTGACCTGCAGCTCGCGAATCCGTTCGGGCGGAATCACCACTTCGGCGAGTGCACCGAAGCCGGTAGTGAGGCCGTACACGACCTGGCCGGTCGCGACTGCCTGATCGACGATGGCGCGCGCGGCATCGACCCGAGCACGCGCCGCGCCGGAAAGCACCAGGTGCAGGTCGCCGCCGCCGGCGACGCGCTCTACGTCTTCGAGCGAGAGCTCGGTTCCGTTGATCTCGAGCGTTTCTGCCATGAGCGGCAGAGTATAGCGGCTGATGCGAGTTACTGCACCCGGCGGGTGTTATCGCGCTGGCGGTAATCGAACTTCACGTCCGGGTTGGCCCGCAAGGCCACGCGGAACTGAAAGCTGAAGTTGCCGTTCTGCGCTTTCACGAAGTCGAAATTGGCATCCCAGTCATGCATAGCGCGCGTAAGGGTCAGAACGTGGTCCGTGAACGTCTTGGTCGTAAACGAGTAGCCCGTGTTCCAGTGCAAGTTCCACATCTCGGTGGGCTGGAACGAGACATTGGCCGTGACCATTTGATTTTCGATCTCGTTGATCGCTTCCTTGCGCGGGCGGATCATGGTGTAGCTGAACGATGCGTTCCACGATCCGACCGGACCGCGCGGCGTTTCAGTCGCGCTCAACCGATTCTGTGATCCGAGCAGGCCGAGCTCGGGTCCGCCCGGTGTAATGCCCGCGCCCGCCTGTGGTGCTTCCGGCACCGGCGTAGGCGTCGAGCCCGCGGCGGCCGGCGCTTCCGGCCCACCGGTCAAGCCCAGCGCCCGGAACAGCCACGAGCTGCCTGACAGCGAAAATGACGCGCTCAATCGGTTCAGGTGCGGCGCAAACTCGCGCTCAGCGCGGGTGCCTGCCGGTGCGCCCGAGTCGATCGGAAAATTGCGGAAGAGATCATGGGTGACACTGAGCTGAAGACCGCGCAGCAGGTCCGAGTTGATGCTGTTGCTGATCTGCGTGGTCTGAATGCCGAAACCGGAATCCGCCTGCACAAAATCGTACACGACCGCATCGGTATTCAGTGACAACAGAGTGAGCACGTTCGATTGTGGCAACCGCCGAGGCTGATCGGGATCGCTGGGTACGGTGTCACTGGGCATGGAGTCTTGCGCCATTGCGCTGGTATCGCGTGTGCTTTCGGTGCTGGCGCGACGCTTTCCTTCGATGGTCTGGTTCAGGCCGATGGTCAGGCGATTCTGCTCCGCGATCTGAGTGGCCAGGAACACCCGCTTCTGCACTGAGTCGGGCGCCTGACCCGCCGGCGAATAGCTGTAGGAAAACGTGGGCGAAAGGCGGTGCCGGAACTGCTGAAACGAGCCGACGCCTGGCCAGAAGCCGAACAGGTCGATCTTCACGCTGGCATTGGCATCGATCCGGGTCGGTGCGCTGATCAGGCGCCCGGTGACGCTGTCGCGTGCCATCTCACCACGCAGGCTGACTCCGGGCGTGAACGTGCTGGTACCGATCAGCCGCTGCTGAAAGCTCAAGCCCGAATTCCAGCTCATCCGCTGTTCCAGCACTTCCGATGCGGCGGCAATCGTGTCACCGTTTTCGGCGGTTCCGCCTTCACGCGCGTGTCGGAGCCCGCGCTTCATCGTGAAGTTCTGACCCAGACTGAACCTTCCCACCGTCATGGTCACCGTTCCGCTCGCATCGGTATCATCTCGATCGAATTGAGTAGGCGTGAGTGACTCATCCACGCTGACATTGGCCCTCCGCACATTGCCATTTGCGCCGAACGTCGTGTTATTGAAAAAGGCAGCGTCGCCCGTCGCAGGGAAAAGCGTGATGGTCGAGAGGTTCACGCTCAGGCTGGGCAGGACCAGGTTGATTTTGTTGTCAGATAGATACTGCTGACGCGAAGCGCCCATTGCGACCGAGCCCCAGTCGAAGCGGCGGCTCAAACTGCCGTTCGAGTCGATCGAACGATTCAGCTCGTTCGGGCTGAACGTGCTCTCCTTGATAAACGAGCTCGACGACGAGTACCCCAGATTGCCCTGCATTGAAGTCCGCTCATCCGGCGCCCAGCTGTTGCTAGCGGAGATCGTCCGCACCTTGCTTCCTTCCGACTGCCAGAATTCCCGCCAGGTCACGCCGCCATTCAGGAACTTGTTCGTGAACGAATAATCGAGGCTGCCGTTGACTTCCGTCCAGTTGTTATTGTACCAGCCGAATGCGGCCTTGGCACCGATGTGCTCACTGGCCGCCCAGTACAGGCCGATGTTGGTGATCTTGCGGTTGTAGCGGCTGTTGCGGCGAACGATGTCGTTGATGCTGAACTCCGGTGTGAGAATGCCGCTGCGCCGTCCCTTCTTGAGACTCTGCATGAGGTAGGGCAGCCAGAGTACCGGTACGTCGCCGATATTGAGGGTGACATTTCTCGCTACCAGCACATCCTTGTTGCTGACCTTGATGATGTTGCTGCCCCAATGGTAGTGCGGCTCGTCGAGCGAGCAGTCACTGAAGCGGCCATTTACCACGTACACATGGTTGGCCTTGGTGTACAAATCGCCATACACATTGTAGGTCGAGCCCTCGGTCAGTTGCGTGTTAGCGTCGTGAGCGGCGCCAATCTTCTGGCGCGTGTTGTAGCACACGTTCTTGCTTTCAATGGGCGCTTCCGAACCGCCGCTCAGAATCGGCTTGCCATAGCCGCAGGCCCAGAACGTGTTACGATCGTACGTCAGCAATGAATCGGCAGTCATGCTCTGACCGGCCTGTAGTACCGCGGCTTTCTGCTCAGCGGTCGCCTGCAGTCTGAGCATACCCGTGTCCGCGTTGAAGCGGGCAGCCGTGCCCTTGTACTGCGTAACCGTGAAGCCTTCCAGCCGGGCCAGCGCCCGCATTGCGGAGTCGCCGCCCATGTCCGGCGGCGGCCTTTGCGGCCGGACTCGATTGAGCGAATCGCGGACGGCGCGCGCCCGCGCCGAATCGGCCACCGCGCCGGTGTCACGAGCGGGCTCCTTGCCCATGGTCGAGAGCTTCTCGAGCACCAGCTCACGCGGCGATTTCGGTTTGGGCGGCTGCTGCTGGGCCGGCGGAGTTTGCGGTGGCGTTTGCGCGGTGACCGCCGCTGCACACAGGGCAATGAGGCTCGAGACTGTGAGCAGCTCGCGGATCACGATGCCTCGGCCAGTGGTTCCTGAAGCAGAGCCTTTTCTTTTCGCCGCTCGATGAGGCGAGCCAGCCCGATGCTGATCTCGTAGAGCAGAATCATCGGCCCCATCATGAATACGGTGACACTCAACGCATCGCCCGGCGTGAGCAGGGCGGCTGCAACGGCGCTGCCTCCAATTGCGAAGCGTCGTTTCTCTCTCAGGAATTTCGACGTGATCAGACCCAGTGATGATAGCACGATGACTACGACTGGCATTTCAAAGATGAATCCGAAGGCCAGCAGGATTTTTACCACGATCGAAAAGTAGGGCCCGACCGTGGGCGTGATCTTCATGGCGTCGGTCTGGAATGATGAAAAGAACTTGAAGGTCATGGGCAGCGCGAGGAAGTACGCCAACGCTGCGCCGGCCATGAAAAGTACCAGGCCCAGATACAGCGCTGGAACAATCGCGCGTTTCTCCCGCTTGTGAAGTGCGGGCGAGACAAACGCCCAGACCTGCGATGCAATGATGGGGAACGCCAGCAAAAATCCGACGGTGATAGCGAGCCCGATTGTGGTCATGAAGCCATCGGCCGGACTCAGTCCGATGAGGCGTGGATCGGCCGGATCGAGATACGGCTTGATCGGCTGCATCAACCAAACCAGCACACTGAACTTCACGACTATGACGAAGCCGATGATTGTGCCGATCAGGATCGCGACGATGCTGATCAGGAGGCGTTTGCGCAATTCCTCGAGGTGGTCGAGGAAGGGCATCTCGCCGGGATCGTTCTTCAGATTCCACAACTTCATGAGATTAGAGCGGCAGCTCGGCTTGTCCTTTACTCAACGCGGCACGCGCACGTCGCGCACTCAGTTCGCGCAATTCTTCGTAGAACTCATCGATATCCTGAAAGTTCCGGTAGACCGAGGCAAAGCGAACGTAGGCCACGTAATCGCGGGTCTTGAGGCGTTCCATCACCATTTCTCCCAGCCGCCGGGTCTCGATCTCATCCTTCGCCTGGCGGCCGATCTGCTCTTCAATTTCGGTTGCAATCGCTTCAATGTCCGGACCGGTGATCGGTCGTTTGACGCAGGCCAGACGCAAGGATCGCAGCATTTTCCGGCGATCGTAGTTCTCGACCGTGCCATCCCGCTTGACCACCTGAAGCTGGCGCTCCTCGACGTATTCGTAGGTGGTGAAGCGCCGGCCGCACTGGAGGCACTCCCGCCGGCGGCGGATGGCGCCGCCCTCGCGCGAGCTGCGCGAATCAACGACCCGGTCTTCGGTTCCCTGGCAGAAGGGGCAGCGCATTCACTACCGCGGCAGCTTGCTTAGCGCCGACCGGGCTACGGTCGCTTCACCCGAGTCCCTGTAGCTGTTGATCACCTTGTTGTACATCTCACGTGCCTTGGCGCGCATTTTCGTGCGTTCGTTCTGGGGACCCGTGCGGGACAGCTCCTCGGCTACATCCCCGGCGCGCAGCAATGCATGTGGTGCGCGATGGTGTGCCGGGAACCGGGCCACGACATCCTCGAATGCACTGAATGCTCCCTCGTATTCCCGTTTTCCGACCCGCGCCTCACCGATGTGTAAAAGCGCGTCCGGGACAAGAGCGTGCTGCGGAAACTCGGCCACCAGCTGCTGGAAAATCAATTCCGCCGTAGCTGGTGATTCGATGAGTTTTTCCTGCCCCATTTGGTAATACTGTTCAGCACTGGTGCCGCTGGGTTGCTGGCTCCCGCCGGCCGGCTGCGCGGGCGCGGTCTGCACGCGCTCGAGCGCATCGCGCAGCTGCGTGATACGCTGCTCGTTTTGCGCAAACAATTCCTGCAGCTGACCCAGCAGTGTCTGAAGCTGCCGGATGTCATTGGTCAGCTGCCCGCGCATGGTCCGCATCAGCTCGGTACTGGCGCGAATCGAATCCTGCAGGAGGCGCAGCTCACGCGCTGTGGATCGCCGGATGGAATCCTGATTGGCGGTAGAGGCGGCGCTCATGCGCGCCATCTCCTGGGTCAGCGTGCGCACGTCCTTTTTGGTCGCTACGCAGGCCGTCAGGCCTATCAGGCAAAGCGGCGCGATTCGAGAACCGCGCCGCAGCCAGGACTTCGATAGTAATGCTGCCATCGATTCCTTACCTTCTCAGGTCATCGCCACCAGCGATAATGATGAATTCACCGCGCCGATTGCGCGCGTAGTCCGATTCGCTGGTACCAGTGGAGAGCGGCCGCTCTTCACCAAGGGGTACAACTTCGAAACGATTTGCATCCAGCTGGAAGTTGGCCAGGTAGTTCCGGAGCGCATTCGCGCGCCGCAGTGACAGGGCCAGGTTGTATTCGACCGAGCCACGCTCGTCGGCATGTCCCTCAACGCGGAGCGTCACCCGCGGGTTGTTGCGCAGGATTACGACTTTGCGATCGAGCACGGCCTTGGCATCATCGCGGATCGTGGCGACGTCGTAATCGAAGAACACCATTTCCTGAAGCTCGGTCCGGAGTGCGGCCGATGCGCGATCGCGGTCGGCAGCAGCTGCTGCCGCCGCTGCGGCCTGAGCACGCGCACCGTCGCCTGTGGTGTCACGCGTGGTCGGCGGAGTCGGGCGGTCAGGCCCGGCGGGCGTCGGCGTAGGTGTTACGGGCTCGGGTTTTCGCGAGCAGGCTGCTAGAGCTACTGTGACGACTGCAAGCGAGACCAGCGAGCGAGTTCCCAGCATCGGTCCGTTCCCTCGTTCAGGAGTTATCGATTAATTGCCTGCGGCGGTCGCACCCGCGAGCCGTCCGCTCCATTCCGCCATCTTCAAATGGTCGCCGGCGAGCACTCTGCGCGTGCGACCCGTTGTTTTGTCGATAACATACAACCCAGCGCCCTCTCTGCCCACCCCGGTGTATGCGATGTGTCTGCCATCGGGCGCCCAAGTTGGGTCTTCATTGATGCCGGTCTCCGTGATCTGTGACGCAGATCCCGGTCGATTTGCATTCACGATCATCAGATGGAAGCCGCCCTTGGAATCTCCGCTGATGACGATCTCATCGCCCATTGGTGACCAGTCTGGCGCAGTGAACTTGACCGGGCCGACGCCGCGCGGTGTCAGCGCGGTCAGATTGCCGCCATCTGAAGTCGATGCGATGAACACGTGATTGTTGCCGAGCCGGTTCGAGTGGAAGGCGACCCGACTGCCGTCCGGAGAATAGGAAGGCGCACCATCGGTCGAGCGCGTATTGGTGATTCTCCTCGGTGCGCCGCCGCGCTCGAGATCGAACTCATGGATCTCGGTCCCATCGCCGATCGCAAACGAAAACGCCAGACGTTTGCCATCCGGTGAGTAGGCCGGGGTGAACGCCATGATGGAGCGGTTGCTGATGACCCGATCCGAGTTTGTGGTCAGGTCGCGCTCGCGCAATTCGATTTTCCCGCTGGGCGTGCGCTGTGAATAGGCGATCTTGTGGCCGTCCGGTGAGAGCGCCGGTGAGTAGATCCAATGCTGCGAAGTCAGTACGCGGTGTACGTTTTCCCCGTCGGAATCGACCAGGATGAGCTCGGACCCGCGCGGCGTATTGCGTGCGACCGCAATGCGCGATGCCGCGGCACCGGCCCGGTCAGTCAACCAGCGTACGATCTCATCGGAGACCGAATGCACGGCCATTCGGAAATTCGATGCGGTTGCCGGCGGCAGT
>JBBDWZ010000041.1:0-8114 GCA_040902615.1 Gemmatimonadota bacterium
GAAAGACCCCCGTCACGGTGCACGGCACCAACGTGCCCATGTCGATGGGACTCGCAACTGTGATCAACTTCCAGCCAACCGGCAATGGGCGCGCGGCGATCACGGGTGATTTTGTGCTCACAGCCACTCAGGTCAATCCGGTGATTCGAGCGCTCAGGAAGAACGGTATTGTCGTCACCGCGCTGCATAACCATCTCCTGGAAGAGCAGCCTCGTTTGTTTTTCATGCATTTCTGGGCGAACGACGATGCAGTGCGACTCGCGCGCGGGCTGCGCGGAGCGCTCGACACGATGAGGTAGCGTTCAACTCGAGGATAGGACGTGCAAGGCGTTCCGCCATGGCACACCGCCGCAGAGATGCAGCAGATCTCGAACTTCGTGCATTTCGCAGAGGGGTTCGTGGTGTGCGCGGTTGGAATTGCTGCACTGGTTCATGCGCGCCGGCAGGCGCGGTCGCTCAGGCCGCAGCCATCCACACGTATTGGGGGAGATGTTGACGAAATCCTGCAAGTCCCCTACCGTGGGCGAGCGAGCACGCACTTTCCATACTTCCACCAGGATGGCTGATGCCAGGTGTACGAGCAATCCTTGATGGCCGTGGCCGCATACTCGTTTTGATCAGTCACAACTCTGATGTTGGCGCTGCCTGAGTGGGTAGAATCGGCCTGCTATCCACTCACCCACCTGCATTCTCCTCACCCATTCGACGTGTTCGGGCAGCGCGGGCTGAACACGATCATTACGCGATGATCTACTAACCACTTGAACGACCAGGTCTTTTACACCAACGCTCATTACCCGCGCCTCGCTCGGGCTCGTGGCTGGTACCGCCATCTTCTTACGAAGCCCCGATTTCAAGCCATCCGACGAACCGGATGCGTCCATTCCGACCTGAGGGTCCTCGAGGTCGGATGCGACAACGGTACGCTGCTTCGCATGCTGGAAAATACGGGGGCTTTCGGATACGGCATCGACCTCAATGGCGATGCCCTCCGTCTGACCGAGCATCCACGCGTAACTCGGGGTCGGGCGGACGCGCTGCCCTTTTCTGACAACGCTTTTGACCTATGCGTGGCAAGTCATGTGATCGAGCACCTCGAGTCTCCGCGCAGGTTTCTGCACGAGTCGTCACGGGTCTTGTCGAAGCGTGGGAAGCTAATTCTGATTTATCCCTGGGAGCTGGTCAGAGGCATAACCACTATTCCTGACATTGTTCTCTCCGGCCAGGTTCCATCGCTTGCATTGATGCGTCGAATTCATCGACATTGCATTACTCCCGCACGACTCAGGCATTTCGCACACAAAACCGGATTACGACATGAACGTTCCACCGTTTTCCTGGGATTGCCGAATCTGGCGGTGCAAATCCTGACGGTGCTCGCGAAATGATTTGTCGGACGGCTTGTCGGATCACAGGATCTACTAAGGATAGAGGACGAATTGTTGGTCATGCGTTGGGGCAAGTCGTTGTCGATTCACCATCCCGGTGAGCGTGCCAATGTTGCGCTGACCGCCCGGGAGCAAGGCGTGATGATGAGGCCGGCAAACCCACAATCACGGTCACGGCTCCGCGCGGTCTCACCTTGCGCGACGCCGACGCCAGAGGGGTCATGGGCATCTTCAAGAACGAGGACGGCCTTCTAACGGTGCGGGTGCATTCGTTCCGACCGCGTTGACGGCAAACAGCACAGTACCATTCGGTGCGGAGCGCGTTATTTGATCGATGGTGGTCACGCGGTCGGTTACACTATCGACTTGAATTGCAAACGTGTCGTCAGGACCGAATTCGCACTGTCTACGCGAAGCGCAAACTCTATGTTGTAGGAAACGATGCGCAGCGTGTCCGCGTTACCGCGCTCGGCGACGACTGCAGCAGTTCCGCCGGCGCCGCCTGCAATCATGACCCTTGCACGCCTGGCCCAGCGCGTGGGACGGGGCTGAGTCGCCAGGTCGCCTTTGTGCGGGCCACCTCGGCGCCGCTCTCGTCCCGAAGCGATGTAATCACGATGTGATCGCTCGGCTCAGTCACTGCGGGGATCTCGCACGAGCATTCCGCGATCACAACGCCGCGCGCTTTTTTGAGGAAATCGATCTCGAGACGGGTCAGAATGCTCCGTACTCCTTCGGGCGCCGCCGCGGTCATGGCCAGCCCGCCCGTGAGCTCACCCAGGTTGGCCAGTGCAATCGCGTGGACGCAGGCGAGGTGATTCCGCACGCGGCGCCGGTCGCGCAAGACAATCTGCGCGTATCCGGACCGAAGAACCCGCACCTGCGCCCGCATCGACCCGGTGTATGGAATCGCAAAGCCAACGATGCGGCTGAACAGCCAGGCACCGCCGGGAAGACCGTGCAGCCGATCCCAGAGATTTACCAGCGCCTTTGCGTCGATCGCCATAACGAACACGTCCGGTCGTTGGGGCCCATCGTCGTGAGACGCCCACATACGAGCATGGTGCGAAGCCTGGATTTGCGCAACATGCTCGGACGTATGTCGACCAGCGTCGAACTGCTTTTCGCGTCGCGATCGCATGACCTTCGAACGTTGCAATGATGGGCGACCACAACGCAGCAGAGGTTTCATGCCGCTGAATCCCGAGCAGTTCACCGCTTGCCACCGCAAATGGTCGGAGCTGACACCTACCGAACGCGGTCGGCTCTGTACCGAGTGCGACCAGGAAATCATCGACTTCCGAAGTCAGCCGGATCACGCGATTGAGGCGGTGCATGCGGCGCGCAGTGGCGTGTGCGGCGTGTATTCGATCTCGCAGTTCCGGAGTGCGCCCCGCCTGGCCGCAGCCAGCATTGCAGCTGGACTTGTATTCGGTGGAATACCGGCAATGTTGGAAGCCGAGACACCATCGGTCGGAACCGGTGTCGCCCAGCCCGAATCGCTGCGCGAGGCAACCCTTGTCGTGCGAGGCACGGTGATGCACAGTGTAACCGGTCGTCCGCTGGCGGGCGCTCAGGTTCACGTGGTGAGCACGCGGTTCGGCGCTATTACGAATGACGACGGGGCGTTCTCGTTCACAGTGACCCACGCGCTGACCGCACCCGTTCGCGTTTCAGCCCTGCGCATTGGCTATCGGACGGTAACCTTCGAAACCCAAACCACCGAGGGCGAAGCCTCGTTCGATTTTCGGATGACAGAGGCTGTGCTTGAAGTCGTGGGCATTATTGTTACGGGCACTCGGCCTGCGGAACAAACGCCCCAGGCTCTGGCACCCGTGCGTAAACCGTCGCTTCTGCGCCGGCTGTGGAATTGGATCACACACTGAGCAACGCCGTCCTCGGTGTAAACAACAATGAGATGGCGATTCTGACCCGGCAGGGGCCACGAGGACCTGGCATGGGTGGAGGCGGCTGAGCTGCGCAGTTTGCGCGCGACCGCGCACTGGCTCCGTTCTCCGGCGAATGCGCTGGAACTATTGGAAGCGCTGCGCGGCTCGCTCCACGGTGAGGGCGTGGAATTGACGCTGGAAGAACTGGTTGCGGACCGAATGGGGCGCAGCCACTTGACGCGGCCAGGAGCGCATCCACAATTACGCGCTCCTTTCCACCCGCCAAGAGAAACCATGCCCAGCTCCAGGTCGCGACCCGCAACGACGAAGCACACGACAAGCAGGAAGCCCAAGGCACTGAAGCGGAGGCCGGCCGAGAGAAAGCCGGCCAAGCGGAAGCCGGTGCGGCGCAAACCGACCGCGCCGGCGACCAGCCCGGTGACCGCGCGGGGAACGAGCAGTCCCATCGAGCACATCGTCGTGCTGATGATGGAAAACCGGTCGTTCGATCACATCTTCGGCTACCGGCCCGGGATCAACGGGCTCACGGGAACCGAGTTAAATCTGCTCGACCCGGCGAAGCCCGAGTCGGAAACCAATCCATCGTACATGGTGAACAACGGAGCGCCGTGGGCGGTGCTCGCGGGGCTCGGCCCTGGCCATTCGTTGAATGCGGCCAACGTGCAGCTCTGCAACAACAAGGTGGGGCCATCGCCCTCGAGTCCCGGCGCCAACAACGGCTTCATCGCGAACTACCAGACCGAGCTGGTCTACGCGGACAAGGTGAAGAACCCGGCGCCTGCGGTTCTTCAAGTGGCGATGCAATCGTTTCCGCCAACGAGCAACCCATCGATCAACGCGCTGGCCGATGCGTTCTGCATTTGCGACCACTGGTTCTCCGAGGTGCCGGGTCCGACCCAGCCCAACCGTCTGTTCCTGCACGCGGCTACATCGTTCGGGTACGCGCTCAATGTGTGGACGCAGAAGTTCGATGGCCTGACGATCTACAACCAGCTTCAGGACGCGGGCGTTACCTGGGCGACCTACCAATACGATGACAACGAGGTCCTCGAGTTCACACAGGTCAGCAAGGAGACCGCGAACTTCAAACTCTACGATCCGGTGTTTGCCGCGGACGTGAAAGCGGGCAAGCTGGCCAACTACGTCTTCATCAGTCCTCGGTTCATGGCCGCGAAAGACGGCTCGATGGCCAACTCGCAGCACGCGCCGCAGGACGTGCGATACGGCGACAACTTCATCGCCGATGTATACGAGACGCTGCGCTCCAACGACGCGCTCTGGAACCAGACCGCGCTGGTCGTGATCTACGATGAGCATGGCGGCTTTTACGATCACGTGGTGCCGCCGTCCACGGGCGTGCCCAATCCCGATGGCATCAACTCCCCGCCCGCCGGCAACAAGCTCTCGTATGCGCCCGTGTTCGACTTCGATCGGCTCGGCTTCCGGGTCCCGGCCGTCATCGCATCGCCGTGGGTAAAGGCCGGTCGGGTGGACTCGACGCAGTATCAGCACACGTCGGTGATGGCAACCGCACGCGCGATTTTTGGGGTGACGTCCGGCCCGCTCACCAAACGCGATGCGAGCGCCAACACGTTCAACCATCTGTTCGCCGAGCTTACCGCGCCGCGCACCGACACGCCGGCCACGCTTCCGCGCGCGCCGCTGCCCGTGCCGCCACCGCTCCAGTCGCCCGCCCATCCGGCCAACCAGCCGCTCGATCCGACGCAGAAGGACGTGCTGCATCGCGCGTTCGCGCTCACCCGCGCGTCACAGCCCGACACGGTGGATCACGACAGCCTGCCCGAGACCCAGGGCGAGGCGTCGGAGTTCATCCGGAAGAGCTACGTGCGGCATTTCGGTGTGAAAGAAAAGGCGGGCAAACCGCGGAAGAAAACGAATGGCCGACGCTAGTTTGTCGGCGGCCGCTGCACCCAAGACCGCGGCAGCGTCGACGATACCAACTTCCGCAGCGGGCAGGCTCAGCTATGTTCAATGGATGAACAATCCATTTCTTGCGACTCGCGCGATCCGGTTCGCGAGTGTTATGGCGCTAGCCCCGCTTCCATCGCTTGCCGCGGGTCAGGTATCCCATTGTTCGGAGGCTGCGCGGTTCCTGGGCAAAGAGCGCGGCATGGTGATCATTACCGAACCCGATACGATCGACGACTGGCGAACCGACAAACAGCAGCCCGGCTGCCGGGTGACGTCTGCGGGACTGACGCAGAATTCCATCGCCGAAGAAGCCGTGCGCTTTTATGAGCATGTGCGCCGCGACGGCTGGACCCGAACGCCCGATCCACGCGACTCACCGGGAGAGGCATCGCTACGGTTCCGCAAAGGCGAACGGGATTGCCTCTTCAACCTGTACGAGAGCGCTTTGCTCGGAACTGAAGCCGAGCGAGAGGTAGGTATGGCAACCAGTCCTCGCCCCCGTGAGTCGCGTTACTACGTCTTCGTCCAATGCATGCCCGCTCAACCGGCGAAACCCCGAGGCTAGGCCGGGACAATTCATCGCGCAAAGCCCACCAGGCCACCCGTCTTGCGATTGCCGGATACCCGTTGCATTCTTCTCCTAAGCTACATAGGAGAGACCATGGGTTCAGGAATCATGGCACGGGTGCGCTCGCTCTGGAGCGGGTTGCGACGGCGCTCTGCCTTCGAAGCCGAGATGCGCGAGGAGTTTCGCTTGCACGTCGAGTTGCGAGCGAAGGACTTGGTGCGCAGTGGTCTGTCGAAGTCGGAGGCGCTGCGGCGGGCACGCGCCGAATTCGGCAGCGCGGAGCGCTACAAGGAGGAAGCGCGGGCGTCGCGCGGATTGCAGCGCGTCGATGCGCTGCGGTTCTCATGGCTGGACTTCAAGCTGGGCTTCCGGATGCTGGCGCGTTACCCGGGCCTGACGGTGGTGGGCGGCCTGGCCATGGCTTTTGCGATTGCCATAGGTGCCGGCGCGTTCGAAGCCGTGCTGCAGGTAGTCCGACCGAAGCTGCCGTTCCCGGAGGGCGATCGCATTGTAGCGATCCGCACGCGTGACCTGGCGGCGAATCGCGTGCAATCGGCGGTGGCGCACGACCTGGTCACCTGGCGCGAGCAGCTCGCGTCGGTGCGGGATCTCGGTGCCTACCGCACGGTGCAGCGCAACCTGATCAAACAGCAGAATGAAAGCGCGCCGATCACGATTGCCGAGATCAGCGCGACCGCGTTCAAACTCACCGGTGTTGCGCCGATGCTCGGCCGTTTTCTGGTCGAAGCGGACGAACAAAGCGGTGTGCCTCTGGTCATGGTCATCGGTTACGACGAGTGGAAGACCCGCTTTGGCGGTGACTCTGCCGTGATCGGCCGCA
Organism: Gemmatimonadota bacterium; assembly: GCA_040902615.1. Lineage (GTDB taxonomy): Bacteria > Gemmatimonadota > Gemmatimonadetes > Longimicrobiales > RSA9 > JBBDWZ01. Next base: position 6,640 of record JBBDWZ010000041.1, read on the forward strand.
ATCTGCGATTGGGTAGTGTGCCGGTCACATTGATCGGTGTGATGCCGAAGGGGTACGCGTTTCCCTTCAATCACAGTGCCTGGACGCCCCTGCGTCTGACCACCTCGAGTCAAACCCAGCGCGGCGGTCCGCAGCTCGAAATCTTTGGCCGGCTAGCAGCGGGCATCACGCTCGAGGAAGCGCAGGCCGAACTGACTGCGGCGGGCCAGCGCGCCGCCACGGAGTTTCCGGCCACGCACCAGCATCTGCGGCCAGGCGTGCATCGTTTCGCGGAGGCAAACACGCCCATCCAATGCACGCTGAGCTGGTCGCACTGCATGTCACTGGTCCGTGCCATGCTCTTCTCGAGCAATCTCCTGTTCGTCGTTTTGGTTGCTCTGGTCTGCGCTAATGTCGCGCTGCTGATGTTCGCACGCGCGGTCACGCGCGAGAGCGAGATCATCGTGCGTAACGCACTGGGAGCGAGTCGCGCCAGAATCATCACCCAGCTGGTAGCGGAAGCACTTGTGCTGGGCGGCGTGGCCGCGATCGTTGGACTCGCGGCCGCGGGCTGGGCGCTCAAAGTCGTAGTGCGCCTGCTCGAGTTTGAGGGTCAAATACCTTTCTGGTGGCGCCCCAGCCTGTCCCTGCCCAGCGTGTTGTACGCGGTCCTGCTCACGCTGTTGGGCGCCACCATCGCAGGCGTGTTGCCTGCGCTCAAAGTGACGCGCGGCCTGGGCGTGCAAATTGGCCGTGCGACCGCGGGCACCGGCCGCCTGGCGTTCGGAGGGATCTGGACCGTCGTGATCGTAGGTCAAGTCGCGCTGACAGTCGTGGCCGTAGCGAGTACTGTGTACCTCGGACAATTCGCGGCCCGGATGACGTCATTCCGCCCGGATGTTGCCGCGCACGAGTACGTTTCGGCTCGGCTCGTGTTGGATGACGAAATCCCTGCAAACCTGTATCCCGAGCTGGAACGACGGCTGCTGGCAGAACCCGGCGTGGCCGGCGTGACCTTCACCAGCGCTTTGCCTGGTGGCGAACACAACGTGCAGTACATCGAGGTCGAAGCCGTGGCCGCGGCGCCCTGGGTGCAGACCGCGTCGGTCGATGCGGATTTCTTCAGCACGATGAACCTGCCGATGGCTGCCGGTCGTGGTTTCCTGGCGGGAGATCTCGAGAGCAACCGCAACGTGGTGGTGGTGAACGAATCGTTCGTGCAGCGCATGCTGGGGGGTCGCCACGCGGTCGGCCGGCGTGTGCGTTTCCAGGTGTCCAGGGATCAATGGAGTCCCTGGCATGAGATCGTCGGTGTGGTTCAGAAAAACGCAATGCAGCGCCACCCCGAGATGAGCCCCGCTGGAGTCTACTTTCCTCTGAAGAGCGGGCGATCCTCCGTTCACATAGCGGTGCATTTGCGGCGGGATCCCGAGTCCTTTGCGCCACAGTTGCGCAATCTCGCAATCTCGCTCGAGCCGAACCTGCGGGTGTACGAG
>JBBDWZ010000042.1:0-8102 GCA_040902615.1 Gemmatimonadota bacterium
GAATCTTGTCGGCCAGCCGCGGCTCACGCGACTCGGTGAAAGCGCCAGCCGACGCGCGCGTGATCGATGTGACAGGCAAGACGTTGATCGTCGGCTTTGTCGACACGCACTACCATGCGCAGTGGCTGGCCGCGATGTTTGTCTTCTTTTGAGTCCGCTAATCAAGTCTGCAGGTCTGCCAACGACGAAATGCCTCGTTTCACGTAACCCGGATAACAGTCCAACGCCTTGAAGACTCTGTCTGCTTCATGTAATGACTGGCGACCATCACTGATCGCGTCCAAAAGTAGTCGGGCACAATTAACCCAGGACGCAGATCCGCATAACTGCGTCAACTTGCGCTGAGCAAAAAGATCTTCTATCCCGACCACGCCGCCTCGGGTGATCGAGACCGCGATCGCTTCGGCTTCTCCCCCGTCGACAATACGGTTCCATTGCGCGAATGCGGCCAGTTCCTCCGAGGAAGTAGTATCGAGGTCCGCCGTGGCTAGTCGGCCCGTGAGCAGCGCTTTGCCGATCTCTGCGCGCGTCGGATCACTGAAGATCTCGTTGCGCGCTATTGGCGTTAGATGCCAGTTATAGCGGGGATTATCCCAAACGACGTTCAAAACACTGGCCGCGCCCATCGTGAGCAGCAGCGACGCATCAAGCGTCGCGAACGTGGGCATCTATCCGTTAAGCGTGGCCGCCAACGAGCACGTCGGCATCTGTAAATTCCTGGTGTACGCCCCAGTCGTGCAACCTCTGACGCATTTCCTCTTTGCTATGCCCAAAGATCTCCGCGACACCTCCCAGACTGATTTGTCCCTCAGTGTATGCGTGTAGGGCGATTTCTCGTGCACGTCCAAACGGTTGGGCGAAACGATGGAAGTCGTAACCGAGGCTCTTTGCAATTGCGCCGGTTCCGATTCGGGTGACTTCGTCCTTCAGCTGTTTTCGCTCTGACGCAGAAATGAGACGTTCATTTCGCAGCCGCCATAGGATCATGTCTCCACTTGCTCCGAAGTGGTCCTGCGCGCGAACCAACTCCATTGCGGTCAGTCCTTGTGCCCGCGGCACTGGCCGTTGCCGCAACTTGCCACGGCTTTCCAGGAACCACAGCAAGGCCTCGCGTGGGATCAGGAAGACAGCGGCGAATTGATTCGCTCGAAGTTCGCGATTGGCGTAACGATCTCTGGTTTTCTTCCACGCTTCGCTGGTAATACAGGCTTCACTCTGGACGTCCCCGTCCAGGAGCGCATGTGCGTATTCGTGAACAACAGTGAACACCTGTCGAAAAACCCATTTGTCGACGTTTACCCCGACGCACGCCTGGCCGCCGGACGATTTGGTGAAAATGCCGTCAATCGCGTGGTCGTTTCCCAACTCGAGCGGGAATACGCGTATCCCCGCGTCTTCCACCACGCCCCACGGATCTCGGAGAGGAGCATTCTCACCAATCCCCAGACGGGCACGTTCCTGATAGGCCACCATTCGACCGTGATCGATGCAGCGGGACCAATCAGTGAGTGCATCTGGATCGCTGTAATCGGGGGCTCGAGACCGATGACTCTGGTGCGGCAACGTCCGCTCCAGGCGTGAAACTAGCGCGCACCGCTTAGCGAGTTTCGCCGCTTCGCGCTTCAACGTGGGGTCGGCCTGCGCAGTTGTCCTGAAAAGCGCGGCCGCAATCTGCTCCTCAGGTCCCAACTCACCTTCAACCAGCCAAGCGATACTCCGACCGTAAAGCGCAGCGAGCCGCACTAACTCGTCGCTCTTTACGGCTCTCGTCCCGCTTTCCACTTCGGCGATTGCCGGCCGCCGGACGCCCAGCCAATCCGCCACCTGCTGCTGGGTCAGCCCGGTTTCTTCTCGAGCAGCCTTCAGCCTCTCAGAAAGCATTTGTGGTGGGGGCATGCTCGCACCTTGACCCCGACCGGGGTATTACTAGTTTTGTACGATAATCGTACCGATCTGGTACGATTACAAAATATGTGCCGTACGACGATCGTGCAAGTCCCTCGCCATCAACGAATTGGAGGAGCATGAGCAAGTCCGACCGCATCAGCGGAAAGCAGTCGAGTAGAGACGCTGAACGGCAGTTGCGCCGTTTGGCGGACGAAAACACGCCCACACGCGTGATCGGCCTGAAGCTGGGACGGACAGAGGGTAGCGTGTGCACCAAGGCAAGCGAATTGGGCGTGTCGCTCGAGCCGACGAATCAGAGCCCGTACAACCGGCTTCGCGGCTGACGCGTGGTCCTCGGTCTCGCACAGCTATCGGGGATCGCGCTTTTAGACGCGATCGGACAAGACCTGAAAACCCGGGGAACCCTCCGGATCGCCGACGGTGGTGTGGTAATAGCTGACTCCACCCGCTGGGGCATCATCAATCCCGAGTCAGAGCAAGGAGAAGGAAGCGATGCCTACCCAGGAACAGCGTCCTGGCCCGAACGATCCGCAGCCGGATCGTGGCAAGGGCCCACCGGACAAGTGCCGCCGCGGGACCCGCCCGGACGACCGGTACCCCCGCACCGCAGCTCAGCCAAGCAGGGCTAGCAGCAGCAGTCGCTTATCGATTGGAGAGGGCGAGGCGCGCGTATCCGCAATTGAGGTGGCGCCTCGACCCTCCTTTTGTTTGGAGCTATCTCTGGATCAGACCAGTGTTGGGCCTCCCCGACGCCGCACTCCTTATTAACAGGCACGTTATCGAGCTCCCGGCCCAGTATCCCACGTCATGGGCATGGTGGCATTGGGGCATACAGATAGGTCCGCGGCACACGAACGTCGGGTTCACGACGGGGGCAGTGTATGCGCATTCGACGCCACGGACGGAGTCGTCAATGATGATCTATCTACTTACTTCGATCTAATAACTCTTTGGGTCGCCCGTCAGCTGTACTTGTCGATTTTCCATATGTGGCCGGGGCGACAAATCTTACACACCGCGCATGAGCGCCTGCGTGATCAGCAACTTGGGGAATTGTGTGGTTGCGTGGCCGACACCGGCTTACAGTATGAACAGTGCTGCCGCACTCGAGATCTGGCTATTCCGCGGCTTGACCGACTGCGCGAGTATTTCCGTCACTTTCCCTACCCCGTCCGTGACGTACCGCGTGAAGTATTACGGATACGCCGCGCGATATGGACGACCACTGAGCGCTGGTAGTACCGTCCCGAGCTAGTCGTATCGTTCTTTCGGACTCTTGGCCTTCCTAGGCTGTCCATCTGTTGGCGTAATATTGAAGTGCAACGTGAGGGGCTTGACCTGACCCGCGGGAGCGGAGGCTGCGGTTTCTGCTTTTCTTTGCATTTTCATGACAACTGGCCGCGGACCGCGGCTTAGATTCCGGTATCCCTCTTTCCGACTCGTTATGCGTCTTCGCGCCGATCGCCGTCGCACCCTGATTCTGCTGGCTGCCGTGCTGCTTCCTTCGGCGGCACTGCTGGCCATCAGTGTGCGCCTGGTCCGGCAGGAGCGCGAGCTGGCCGAGCGGCGCTTCGTGCAATCCCGCCGCGGCGCGGCCGAACGACTCGGCCAGGATCTCACCGTCAGGCTCGAGCGCATCCGGACCGGCGCGCTGCTGGCGCTGCAGGACGGGCGGATCATCGCAGGTGATTCGGGGCTGGTACTGGCCGCAGTGGTGCGCAAAGACCACTTCGCGCTGCCCTGGGAATCCGCTGATGCGCCGCGGACCGCTGCGGTCGGCGATCTGCTCGCGCGCGGAAACGGTGCTGAGTTTGGCGGCGAGGCTGTGCGCGCCGATTCGCTCTATCGCCAGGTCGAAGTCCTCGCGGCTGACTCGGCAACCCAACTGCTGGCTCGGCTCTATCGCGCACGCACGCTGGCGCGCAACGGCCGTTCCACGGAAGCCCGCACACTCTACACCCGATTGCTCGAAGTTCCGCTCCACATCCGTGACGAAGAGGACATGCCACTCGCGCTGTATGCCGCGCAGTGGCTGCGCGCGCAGGGCGAAACCCGGACGCGCATCGCCGATGTGTTGTCGCCTCAACTGGCCCACGCTGCGCTGGGCCCGGTCGCGCTCTATGCGTTGCGGGAGCAGGTGCATGTCGCCGATTCGCTGCGCGTCGAGCAGCGCATTGCGGAGGCCGAGCAGCTGCTGGCTTTGCGACGCGATTATGCTGCCGTGCGCTCGAACGCTTTAGCCCGTGCGGGCGCGGAATGGCTGCCCTACGGCCCACAACTGTGGCTGATCGCGCCGGACACGCATCACATCGTGGTCGTGCGATCGGCTACGCTGCTGAACCAGTCAAGCGCGCGGCTCACACGCGATGCAGCGTACAACTCGGAGCCATTGGGCGCGAGCCTGGCCGGTCTGTTTGCGGTCATCCCCGATGCGCAAGTAGCAGGCGAGGATGTGGCGGTCAATGGCTGGCTGCTGCCGATCGCGATTCTGCTCACGCTCATCATTACGTCGCTTGCGGCGTACCTCGGCTGGCGCGACTTGCGGCGAGAGACCCGCGCCGGCGCGCTGCGCACGCAGTTCGTGTCCAGCGTATCGCACGAACTGAAGACGCCGCTAACCGCGATCCGGATGTACGCCGAGCTGCTGCGCATGGGCATCGAGCACGCGCCGGAGAAACGCGCCGATTACCTGAATACCATAGTCAGCGAGAGCGAGCGGCTTACGCGTCTGATCAACAATGTACTGGATTTCTCGCGCATCGAACGCGATGAGAAGAGCTACCAGCTGGCGCCTTGCTCGCTGGAGCAGCTGGCCCACGAGATCGAGCGCACGATGTCGTACCCGTTGGCGCAGTCCGGGCTCGAGCTGCACGTCGCTGTACAGCCTGACCTGCCGCCGGTGCAAGCTGATGCCGACGCACTGGCTCAGGCCACGCTGAACCTGCTGTCGAATGCGGTCAAGTTCCGCCGTCCTGAGCCCACTGCGACGCGCATCGATTTCATCGTCGAGCGGCAGAACGGTTGCGTGTTCCTGCGCGTCAAGGATCGCGGGCGTGGCATCGCAGCTGGCGCGCAGCCGCACATCTTCGAGAAGTTCTATCGCTCTCCCGAAGTCGAGGCCGACGGCATTCCCGGCACGGGTCTCGGCCTTGCTTTGGTCGCCCACATCGCACGCGGACATGGCGGCGGCGTCGAAGTCGAGACCGAGCCTGGTGCGGGCAGCACGTTCTCCATCCGCATTCCGCTGGCCGCGTCATGAACGATGCCGCACGCCGCCGCAGCCGCGTCCTGGTGGTCGAGGATGATCCCGCGATTCTGCGCGGTCTCTGCGATGCGCTGGCGCTCGAGCGCTATGAAGTCATCAGCGCAACGACCGGGACCGATGGCCTCCGTCTGCTGCGCGGCCGACGGCCTGACCTGGTGATCCTCGATGCAATGCTGCCCGGCATCGATGGCTTCGAGTTGTGTCGCACCGCGCGCGCGGAAGGCATCACCATGCCGATCGTGATGCTGACCGCGCGTGGATTGGAGGCCGATCGGGTCAAAGGCCTCGACCTGGGTGCCGACGATTACGTGACCAAGCCGTTCTCGTTGCCCGAGCTGCTCGCGCGCGTGCGCGCCCAATTGCGGCGGGTGCGACCGGAAGACCAGCTGCCGGACCGGCTCGAGCTGGATGACATCGTCATTGACTTTACGCGCTACGAAGCCAGCAAAGGTGGCCAGCGGTTGCAGCTCTCGCCCAAGGAGTTCGGCATCCTGCGATTGCTGGGTGCGCGCGCGGGTGAAGTGGTCAGCCGTCGCGAGCTGCTCGAGGAAGTGTGGGGCTACGAATCGTTTCCGACAACGCGCACGGTGGACAACCACATCGCATCGCTGCGCGCCAAGCTCGGTGATGATGCCGCACAGCCTCGGCGCCTGGTGACGATCCATGGCGTCGGCTACAAGCTGCAGTTTACAAATTCATGACAAGCTCCGGACCTGGGCGTGACAACTGGCGGCCGCGCTCGCCGCAGATTGCGCGTACCCAAACCGGTACTGAGGTGATCATGAGAACACGATTGATGGTTAGCGCGCTGCTGTTGAGCCTGAATGCGATGGGCGCGAGCGCACAAAGCAGCTCCGACCTGTTCCAGCAGGCGCTGCGCAAGGAGCGCGCGGAAGGTGATCTGCCCGCTGCAATCAAGCTGTACCAGCGCGTGCTGCAGGGCAGCGATCGCGTACTCGCCGCGCGCGCACTCGTGCGCATCGGCACTGCGTACGAAACGCTGGGTCGAAACGAAGCCGCCGAATCGTATCGGCGCATCCTGCGCGAGTTCGCCGACCAGGCCGAGCCAGTGAAGACCGCGCGCACGCGTCTCGCCGCGCTCGAGCGCCCAGCCGAAAAGAGCACCGGCCTCGCCGTGCGCGTGGTCTGGGAGGAAACGCAGATGGATATCGAGGGACGGCCGACACCGGATGGCCGACACCTCACTTTCGTTGATTGGTTCGAGACCGGTGATCTGGCTCTACGCGAGCTGGCAACCGGGAAAAAGACGGTGATCACACAGGGCGGCGACGGCAGCAACGTGTACCCGCTGCAGTCGTCGATCTCACGCGATGGACGTCAGGTTGCATACTTCTGGACGCCGAACATCCCACCCTTCTGGCAGCCGCAGCTGCGCATCATAAACATGGATGGCACCGGCGAGCGCACGCTGGTCGAAAATGCGAACCACGAAATCGATTACATCGAGCCGTCCGAGTGGACGCCGGATGGCAGGCACGTCCTCGCGACCTTCTGGATGACCAGCTTCAACACCCAGCTGGTGCTGGTTTCAACGGTGGACGGAAAAGTGCGCGTGCTGAAGAGTTTCGACTGGCGCCGCCCGATGCGCGCGAGCCTCTCGCCCGATGGACGCTGGGTCGCGTACGATCTGCAGCCTGATACGCTGAATCCGCGTCGCGATCTCTACATCCTGGCCGCCGATGGCAGCAGCGAGTTCCAGATTACGCATCCGGCCAACGATCTGCATCCGATCTGGTCGCCGAAGGGAGACTACCTGCTGTTTTCGAGCGATCGCGGCGGCAGTGTCGGCCTCTGGGCACAACCAATGGCCGGTGGCCGTCAGCGCGGCGATGCGACGCTGGTGCAGGGACAAATGGCCGATGGCTTCTTCCCAATGGATTTCACGGCCGATGGTGTGCTGTTCTATGCGCAGGACCTGGGCGGCGGTGATCTGTATACGGCGCCGTTCGATCTTGCCACGCTGCGTGCGGGCGAGCCGAGCAAGCTGGTGCACGCGCATCTGGGTTACAACAACGCGGCATACTGGTCGGCCGATGGTTCGACGCTCGCGTATGCGTCGCGCCGCAGTGCGATGTCGATCGGACAAACCGCGCGCCTGGTCGTCCGCGATGTAAGAAGCGGCAACGAGCGCGTGGTCGCCAACGGCCCGATCCTGCATCGCAAGTTCAGCCGGCCGCAGCCCTCGGCGGACGGCAGCAGGATCGCCGTCTGGAGCGATGACAATCGCGGCCGCCGCGGAATTCATATCGTCGAGACCGCGACCGGCAGTTACCGCCAACTGGTGCGCTTCGCTGATGAGAGCTTCGAGGAGCTGGGCAATCCGCAGTGGTCCCGCGATGGGCGCGCGATCATTTACCCCGGCCGCCTGCGCAATCCCACGCGCTTCGTCCTGATCCGCCAGGATGTCGCCACGGGTGAGTCGAAGGAGCTGCTTTCCAGCATCCCACAAGTCGGTGGGCGGATCCGCATGCTGGTATCGGTTTCACCCGATGAGCGATCGGTCGCGTACGCGGGTTTCAGAAATGATACGCTGCGCATTCGGGTCATGCCGCTCGATGGTGGCGCGCCGCGCGATCTGGTGACCATGCGGATCACTGACGGCAACGTACCGAACTGGGCCGGCCTGGCCTGGACGCCCGATGGCAAACACATCCTGTTCGGCGTGCCCAGGGATCGCGGCAGTGATGTCGAGTTGATGGCCGTACCGGCAGCAGGAGGAGCAGCGCAATCCACCGGTCTGGTCATGCCCGAGCTGCGCCACGTCTCGATCACACCCGACGGCCGCGTCAGCTTTACCAGCGGCCCGATGAATCACCAGCAGGTCTGGACCATGGAGAATATCTTCACGCGTTTGGGCAAGTCGAACTGACGTGCGCCGCTCGATCGTTCTCCTCACCTTCGTCTGCGC
>JBBDWZ010000043.1:0-8097 GCA_040902615.1 Gemmatimonadota bacterium
AGTCTTCTGGGCCACAAACCCACGAGCCTGGAGCTGCATCGCACGACCCTCTTTTACCGCGCGAATAACTGTCTCGGTATTTGATTCGGCCGGTCAGTGCTGGTGACGTTGCGCCGGGCGAAGGCTGGTGAACGCGGCAAACGCGAAGCCGCGGCTGGCGTCGTAGCGCGGGCGAATGTAAGCCGGAATGGTGTTGACGCTCGCGCGCGCGCCGATGCTCGGCTCGATGCCGCGCCAGGCGGGCAGCCGCAGCGCGTAGCCGCCAACCACCTCACCAACCCGGAACCGACGCGGGATTTCGATGTGTATGTGGCTGCCGTCCGGAGCTTCCTCGAATTGCACCTCGTATTCGATACGCTGCGCCAGCTCGGCCCGCGCGAACACCGCATGCGCATTGTGCGTCCATTGCGCTTCGAGCAACCCCGCATGCTCGGTTTCTTCCATCATCCGGTGTGCGGCCCAGCCAATCGTATAGGCCAAACCGCCTGCGGCGGCATCCCGCTCGATGGTTGCGCTGAACAGCTTCATGCGGTCCGCGCCGTGTCCATGATGTCCGCCCCCCGGTGAAGGCTGAACGTTTGCGAAGGAGACCTGTGCCCGCGTCGCGGCCGACAGTTCGAAACTGGCACGTCCGGAGTAGGAGTGCATCGGCGCCAGATCGAGATCGTACGCATCGTCGTCGTGTGCGCTGCCATTGAACACACTGGCTTCCGCGCGCACGCGCCCCGCGTGGATGCCGGCGGTGACCAACCCGTACGCCGTGTGCATCGGATTGAAGCGATCATGCGCGAGCGGTGAGATCGGATCGTAAGCAGCCGAGCCGCGGTGGAAGTATATGGTCGGTCCAAACGCGGGTTCTCCGGCCAGGCCGGCAGCCAGCCGAGCCCGTGTGCGGCCCAGTTTCTGTTCGACACTCGCACTCACATCCATGATCAACGGATGCGTGTGCTGGCGATCCTCCAGCACGTGTTCGAAGCAGATGAATCCCGGCGTGAGCAGGCGTGGATAGCCGCACTCACCAAGCGTCAGCGGCTCGAGGCTTACCATCACTTGCCCGCCGATGCTTCGCGTTGGGCTCTGCCGGCTGATATTGCCCATGAACCAGTTGGCGCTGCCAAAGCCATCCGCACCGCGCAGCGTGCCCGAGCGCATGTACTGCGCGAACACGCGCGCATCGACGGCGGTTTGCCAGCGTGCTGGCCGTTGCGCTTCAGCCCTGCCCACCATTGCGATCGCCAGCACCGAAATGGCCGCCGACCGCAGCAGTGGTGTCTTGTTGCTTTGGCGTTTCACGATCGATCCGGGACGGATGAAAACGAATGCACTCCTGGCGAAGCTGTGATCAAGTCAGTTGCGCCTGGAGACTGCAGCTGACGTGATCAGAGCCTCCTTATTATAACGCACGAAGGCCGGTCAGCCCTTCAAGGAGGGTTGACAGCCCTGCCATCACGGTGCGGGGTTCAGTCAGCGCATCACCCCTCGATCCACCAGCCGCGGCTCCCGACCGAGGCGACCATGATGTCTTGTTTTGCGCGGCCTACTTCGCCCTCGTTCTCGCATCGATCGCAATCATCGGTAGCCAGGATCGTACGGTTGCACAAACGCCTGAGGATCGGGCCGTTCACAGGCTGAATCGCTTGACCTTTGGTCCGCGTCCGGTCGAAGCCGAGCGGGTTGCGGCTATCGGGATCGAACGCTGGATCGATGCTCAGCTGCGTCCGGAGCTGATCGATGACCAGGCGGGCGCGAGGACATTGGCGGGCTGTCCGCTCTGGTTTGTCGTCTGTTTCAAAGCCCAACCGCATTCGTCAGACCAGTTTGCCTCCGAAGGCCGATCTGCCCAGAATGGTGCCATGATCGTTAAACGGTTTTACGATGAGAAGCTGGCCCAGGCGAGCTACTTGATCGGCTGTTCGGTGACCGGGCAGGCGCTGGTCATAGATCCCAACCGGGACGTCGAGCCGTATCAACAGGCGGCTGCCGCCGAGCGGGTCAAGATTACGCATGTAACCGAGACGCACATTCACGCGGATTTCGTGTCGGGCACGCGCGAACTGGCGGCGCGAACGGGCGCAACTATGCTGCTGTCGGCGGAGGGCGGGCCGGACTGGCAGTACGGTTTCCGCAATGACAAAGACGTGCAGCTGCTCGAGCACGGTGACCGGTTTGCCGTTGGCAGCATCCAGATCGAAGTGGCACACACCCCGGGACACACGCCCGAGCACATCATCTTCTTCATCACGGATGGTGCCGCGGCGGACCAGCCGATCAGCGTGGTGACCGGAGACTTCGTCTTTGTCGGCGATGTCGGGCGGCCGGATCTGCTCGAGAAGGCGGCGCAGGTCGAAGGCAGCATGGCCGAGAGCGCGCGTCAGCTGTTCGCGAGTTTGCAGACGTTCAAACAACTGCCCGATTACCTGCAGATCTGGCCGGGACACGGAGCCGGCTCAGCGTGCGGGAAAGGGTTGAGCGCGATTCCGCACAGTACGGTCGGCTACGAGCGCATGTTCAACTGGGCGTTCGCCATCGAGGACGAGACGCAGTTCGTCAACGCCGTGCTTTCGGGTCAACCCGAGCCCCCCAAATACTTCGCCGAGATGAAGCGCATCAATCGAGCTGGACCGCAGGTGCTCGGAGGCTGGCCGGTGCCGGATCGTCTGCCCGCCGATCAGCTCGATGCGGTGCTGGCTCGACACGCGATTGTGGTCGACACGCGCCGCGCGCACGAGTACGCCGCCGGGCACGTCCCTGGCACCATCAGCCTTCCACTCGACAAATCGTTCAGCACCTGGGCCGGCTGGCTGTTGCCCTATGACCGCGAGTTCTACCTGCTGCTCCCCAGCGATGACAGCCGCGTGGTCAATGAAACCGTCAAATCGCTGGCGGCAATCGGTCTCGATCGCATCTCGGGTTACTTCACGAGCGACGCGATCACCTCATGGCTGGTCAAAGGCCGAACCCTCGAGACCGTACCGCAGGTGAAAGTCGATCAGCTGGCCCAGCAGCTGGCCAGTGGTACCACGCACGTGATCGACGTTCGCGGCCACACCGAGTGGGAAGAAGGCCACGTGCCCGGGGTCGAAAACATTCCACTCGGATACCTGCTCGACCGCCAGGCAGATCTGCCACGCGACCTGCCCATCGTGCTGCATTGTCAGGGCGGCGGCCGCTCGTCGATCGGAGTCGGGCTCCTGAAGGCGCACGGCTTTACCAATGTATCGAACCTGGCAGGCGGCTTTACCGAATGGGTGCGGCGTGGCCATCCGGTCGAAGCTCCAACTGATTCCGAGGTCTAGAGGAGCTGGTGCGCAAGAATCCGTTGCCCGTACCCATCCCGCCTTCCAGTTCTGAAGCGAGCCTGTTGCAGGGCGACGTCCCCGAACGTGCGGGCCGGGTACACGCGTATGCATCGACCGAGCGTGGCGTGCACGGCATCCCGCTGGCCGAAGCGGTGCGACGAGTGTCGGAAGCGACCCGCTCAGGAACCATCGTGCCCAATCGACCCGATGCGCAGTATTTCGTGTGGATCGACGTCGCGGCTCCCGGTGAGGGTGAAGTCGAGCTGCTGCGTGACCAGCTGGGCTTTCACCCGCTGGCGGTCGAAGACTGCATCCAGGGACGGCAGCGCCCCAAGGTCGAGCGGTACAACGGCCACTATTTCCTCGTGGTCTACGCGGGTTCGATCAACAAGGAGCGTGACCGCGCTGCGTTCAATGAGCTGCACATGTTCATCGGCAACAGTTTCATCGTCACCGTGCGTGACCATCGCATCGAGCAGGTGCGTGACACGCTGGGCCGCTGGCGGGCCGCACCGTCCCGCTACCCCAGCGTCGGTGCGATCGCGCACGCACTGCTGGATGACATCGTCGATGAGTATTTCCCGATGGTCGATCACTTTTCCGAGAAGGTGACCGCCGCCGAAGCCAAGATCATCGATGGCGATGAAGATGTGGACGTGCAGAAGCTGCACGACCTGCGGCGCCAGATCATCCTGTTCCGCCGCGTGGCCGCGCCCGAGCGCGACATCATCTCACGGCTGGTCCGCCGTGACCTGCCCTTCCTGAGCCCCGACCTCGTACCCTATTTCCAGGATGTGCGCGATCACATGATCCGCATTGTCGAGGAAATCGATACGCTGCGTGAATTGGTGAACACCACGCTCGAAGCCCACACATCGGAGTCTACCCATCAACTGAATCGTACCATGCGCCGCATGGCAGCCTGGTCGATCATCCTGATGTCCATGAACCTGATTGCCAGTAACTACGGCATGAACTTCGATTACATGCCCGAGCTCGGCGCGCGATTCGGATACCCTGTGACCGTCGTCGCCATGCTGGTCGTCGGCAGTGCACTCGGGTTCCTTTTCTACAAGAAGAAATTGCTCTGAATTTACGTCATTTTGAGACGAATCAAGGATGAGGATGAGGGCGTGGGGAGGGCCCCGTTCAGAGGAGAAGTGTTATGACTGGAGCTTGCGTATTACGGCGCGGCTGTTGTGATCGGCTCACTGGATTGCCGGTGGGTTCTGGGAGTTTCAGCGGCGTGCAAGCGCATGGCGTGGCCGTTTGGGGAATTGGGAATGGGGAATTGGGAATGGGGGAATTGGGAATAAGGAACATGTTCAGGAACAGACCTATCCCAAACCCTCCCCTTCACCTCGAACCCTTCCCCTTCCCCTCGCCCTCATCCTCTTCCTTAATCTGTAACCTTGCGATGTGATCGGTGGCGCTTTATTGCGGCATCGAGTTCGGCGTCAGTGGGGGCGGACAGGTACTCTTCGACGTCGCCATCAAAGATCATGACGGTGGGCGTACGGCGCATTCCGCCGTTCAGGGCCATGACCCGTGCTTCGGCCATCGAATCTTCTTCGATATTGTAGTAGCGGTGCGGAACACCGATGGTCTGCAGGTGTTCGCGGGTGTGGCCGGTCTCGCTGCAATTATCCGCCCCGTAGACGTTGATTTGTTGCATGAACGGCCTCGTCGATTCGGGATGCGAGCCAGGGAATCGTAACCGAAAACCGGCCCTGAAACCATGCAGCGTGAGGCCAGTCCGGGCTGGCAGGCGCGACTGGATTCCCGGCCTCGGAGCTGGAAACTTTTGCACAGGTCAGTCCATCGGCTAGCTTTAACATACGATCACACCCTTCGAGGCCAACATGTCATCGCAAATCGCCGCAGCCGACTGGATCTGGAAAGACGGAGAATTCATTCGCTGGCGGGATGCCAATGTGCACCTGCTCAGCCTCGCTGTGCAGTTCGGTTCCTCGGTTTTCGAGGGCGTCCGCTGTTACAGCACACCAAGCGGCGGCGCCATCTTTCGGCTGGATGCTCATATCCGCCGGCTGCTCGATTCCTGTCGGATCTATCGGATGGAACAACGCTGGTCGTTCGACCAGTTGAAGCAGGCCACCATCGATGTCGTGGCCAAAAACGGCTTCAACCAGTGTTACATCAGGCCAATGACTCTGCGTGGGTACGGCCCGGCCGGCATGAATCCGGTGAATTGCCCGATCGAGACCTACGTGCCGTGCTGGGAATGGGGTACTTATCTGGGTGCGGATGCACTCGAAGCCGGCGTCGATGTCTGTGTTTCGAGCTGGCAGCGGCCCGAGCCCAACACGTATCCGGGCGGCGCGAAGGCGGCAGGTCACTACAACAACGCGCAGCTGATCAAGATGGAAGCGGTTGCCAACGGGTACTCGGATGCGATTGCACTGAGCCCGGGCGGGCTCGTGAGTGAGGGCAGCGGCCAGAACATCTTCCTGGTGCGGAATGGTGTGGTGATTACGCCGGTCCTGGATGGCACGCTGCTCCATGGCATCACGCGCGATGCGATCCTCACGATTGCCCGCGATCTCGGTTTCCCGGTTTCAGCGCAGGAGGTGCCGCGCGAAATGTTGTACACGTCCGATGAGCTGTTCTTCACCGGCACGGCGGCTGAAGTGACACCGGTGCGCAGCGTGGATCGCATCTCGATCGGCAGTGGCCGAGCCGGTCCAATCACGCGACAGTTACAAAAGCGTTTCATGCAGACCGTTCACGGCGAGGTCGAGGATCGCCATGATTGGCTGACCCATGTGCCGCCGGCCAAGGTGATGCAAGAGGGCGTAGCGTGAGCCGCATCGATCGCAGGCAGTTTTTCCGCAACGCGGCATCGTACAGCGGCGGCGCACTGTTCGCGCCCTCGCTGGCGGGCCTGGCCACGTGGAATGCTGATCCGTCAAGCCTGGGTGCGACGCTCGAACGGCGTCGCAATCAGGACAACCGTGCGGGCTACGGCGAACTGGTGCAGAGCACGACCGTCCCGGAGTTCTGGATTCCCAGGGATTTTCGTATAGCCCGCATCAGCGAGACGTTCGTCGCCTCCACCGCCAACCCGACGTTCATTGTGCCGCCGGCCGTCGATGGCATGGCATCCTTCGCGCTGCCCAACGGCAATATTCGCCTGATCCGCAATCATGAGGTTGGCGATGAAGCCGCAGTCGGGAAACCGTTTGGCAAGCGACCGTACGATGTAAAAGGCGGCGGTGGTACGACCTCCCTCGAGGTGCGCGTAATTGGCAGCGGGCGCGACCTGGCGGTGAATGTCGTACGCGAGTTCGCATCGCTGACCGGAACCATCATCAATTGCGCGGGCGGTCCTACACCATGGGGCAGCTGGCTGACCTGTGAAGAAACCACGAGAGATGCTACGCAGGGTTACGAGAAGCCTCATGGCTACGTCTTCGAGGTGCCGGTCAATGCCAGTGAGGAAGTCGAACCGGTACCACTGAAAGCGATGGGCCGTTTCGAACACGAGGCCATTGCCGTCGATCCGGACACCGGCATCGTGTACCTGACCGAAGACATGGATGCGCCCACGTTGCCGGCCGCCGAAGCGGCATTGCCAGATGGCTCCAGACCACTCTCGGGATTCTACCGCTTCATTCCGACCACGCGAGCCAGGTTGGTCGAAGGTGGCAAGCTGCAGATGCTCGCGATTCGAGATCAGCCGAATTACAAGACCGCGACCGACCAGAAACCAGGCACCCGACTTCCCGTGCGCTGGGTCGACATTGACGATCCCGACCCGAGTAATGCGGGCCGCGATTCCTCGGCCGTCTTCCGGCAAGGCTGGGCTCGCGGCGCAGCCAGCTTCGCGCGGCTGGAAGGCTGCTGGTGGGGCGATCGCACGTGTTATTTCAATGCGACCAGCGGCGGCAACGTACGCGCTGGACAGATCTGGCAGTATCGTCCCACCGAGCGCGACGGCGGTGAGCTGATCCTGGTTTTCGAATCGCCATCACGCGATGTGCTCGAGGGTCCCGACAATCTGTGCACCAGCCCGCGCGGTGGTCTCGTTATCTGCGAGGACGCCGGCGGCGATCAATACCTGCGCGGACTGCTTTCTACCGGCGAGCTGTTCGACGTCGTGCGTGCACCCGTGCAAGGGGGCAAGCCGCGTCCAACCGAGTTTGCCGGTTCCTGTTTCAGTCCCGACGGCCGCGTTCTGTTCGTCAATCAACAAGGCGCGACCCGCTCCAGCGGCACCGTCCACGGCGGCACCTTCGCGCTCTGGGGTGACTGGTCCCGCGGCGGACTATAGGTCCGCACAGCAGGTTTCACGCGGAGACGCGGAGTTAGCAGAGGACGTAGTTTGTTCTCTGCGTTACCTGTACAACCGGCTCCGTCCTTCCTGTTTAATTACCACCAAAATCATTCTGGGCTCACCGCAGCGTGGTAACGGCGGGATTCTGCCGTTACACTACGCTCTGAGCACCGCAATGACCTGATGCTAATTGGTTCAATGGGTTAGTGCTCGCTTAAATTGGCATGCTCCGATCGAAATTGACGTGACGGCCGAGGGCGACTCTCCTTGAAAGGCTAGATGTCCGAGATCCCGGATGCTCGAGGTATGTACGTGATTGCCCGGAAGACTCGAACGGGGATTATTTCGGTCTACGTCGGACTCGGCCCGAGATAAATTCGTCAGCGTCTGAAGCAGCACTTGAAGAGCCAGAGGATGATCGAGGAGCTCGTTGATGGTCGTCGCCCAGTCGTGTTGTCCCATCGTGCCATTCCTGTGCCCCCGGCGGCGGGGTTTGTTTTTGAC
>JBBDWZ010000044.1:0-8060 GCA_040902615.1 Gemmatimonadota bacterium
CACTCTGATGATGCACGTTGAGCGCGTAGCCACAGTGATCTTGCGAGCGCGGGCCCGCAGAGCCGTTACTCGTCGCTCGTCGCTCTATGCTCGTCGCTCTATGCTCGTCGCTCCTCGCTCGTCGCTCAGGCAGAAATGAGAAAAGGCTCGAAGCCACGCTTCGAGCCTTTCTCATTTCTGACGTACTGAGAGGTATTTTTTGGAGCCCAGTCGGATAACGACTGGTGACCTCCCCTTGCGCTTCGCCTTCCCCGAAGGGGCATGGCGTCCTGCTCGAGAGCTGGCCCCAAAGAGTTGAAACTGTCGGCCCAAAAATGGACCCCCCAGTACGTCTCTCGAGTCGAAAAGCTAGCGGCAACGGCTCGTCAGGTCAATCAGTTCAAGGCGTAATGTTTGGACGAGTTTGGTAAAGAAGTTGCACCGTCGCGCGGTCGCGCGCGCTGGGCGCGTCGCGTATGCCCGGATCGGCGAACATCAGGTCCTGCTGGTCCGGTGAATGGGCCGCGATCCCCAGCACATGACCGAGCTCGTGCATCACCAATGTGTGAACGCGCGCGCTGTTGATCGCCTCCGATTCCCGAATAGTCACCAGGAAACGCACGCTGCTCGCGGCCGTACTGTTGCGCAGCGGGAACGGTTTCAGGCGATCGCCTTCCGGTGTGAGGCAGAAGGTGGTAAATGCAGCGCCGCCGATTGGCGTGCAATCAGCGACCTCCACCGGCCGAATTGCGGTCGACCAGCTGACCACGACGTCGGCCTGTTCGGGTATGCCCACCAGTGCAAAGCTGTAATCGCCGAACAGCGAAACCGATTGCCACTCCATTGCCCCGGCACGCACGGCGGACTGCAGAAGTTCGGTGAGCGGTTCGGTCAACCCCGGTTGCACGAACACTCGGATGCGCGCTGCGTTCGGCCAGCGCAATACCAGTCGATCGGCATTTACGGGCAGCCGAAATTCGAAAACCTGCTCGGCTGCGCGCGCGGGGACGGTTGCCGATTCGCAGCCCATTACAGCTGCCGTACACAGCAGGCCGATGAATGCCGTGAGTTTACCCACCGATGCCTGCCTGCAGAAGCAATCGTACAACCCGGCCATCACTGGCGCGTTCGGTGCGGAGCGCCGGCGTGCCGAATGTGTGGGTCTGCAGCCGCACACCAACCCGCACGGGTAGAGCACCCGCAGGTATGCCGCCGGACAGGCCCAGCTCGAGCAGCGGCAGGCCGCGATTGCCCTCCCTGAAGATGCCGGATGATTCCGAGAAGAAGCGGGTCACGCCGATTCCGCCATGGAATGCAAGTGAGGACCATTTGATGTAGCGAATGCCAACGGTTAGTGATGCGACGCTCACATCCTGTACGTCCCAGTCGGCAGCGCTGGACTCAGCCTGCAGTTTCGAGATTGCAAGCGTACCGGCCAGCTCGATACTCGTCCGTGGTGAGATGCTCTTCAGGACCGCAACCGATGCCAGCGGCGCGGGCGCGAGCTTCAATTTCACCGGGCCCTGATACTCTGCCGGGTACTGCGTCATGATTCGCGGGTCAGCGCCGAGGTCCTCAGCCAGCGTGGTCGAGAACAATGCGCCGAAGCGTGCCTCGACTCGCTGCGCCGGAAGCGCGTTTGCAATGAACAGCAGGCAGAGCGGAGGCCCGAGTCTCATCCGTCGCCGCGCACGACGTGCAGGATCCAGGCTGCGCCCGCCAACGCTCCTGAGACCGCGATGATGGCCGGACCGGTCGGCAAGTCGAAGGGAACGGAGAGCGCGAATCCGCTCAAGGCCGCCACCATTCCGCTGGCCACGGCCCAAAGAAAAACTCCGCGCATATTCCGTCCCAGGAGCAGGCCGGTCACCGCTGGCGTCACCAGAAAGTTGAAGACCAGCAGCACGCCCGCCGATCGCATGGCCACCGCGATCATGATGCCGATCGTCATGTACAGCATGAAGGTCCAGCGGCGAGTCGAGTACCCGAGCGTTTCAGCCATCTCGGGATCATACGACACGAAGAGGAATTCCTTGTAGAGCATGACGTGAACTACCAGTACGGCTGCAGCAACGGCCAGCAGGGTGAGCATGTCCCTGGTCGTTATGCCCAGGATGTTGCCTTGAATGAAGAGGTCGTGAACGTCGGCACCGGCGGCCTTGGCTATGAGCAGTACGCCAACCGCGCCGGCAACGACGTACGCGAGTCCGAGCGCGGAGTCCGGTGGCACGCGCCGACGGGTGCCGGTGACCGTAAAAAAAACCACACCGCCCACCGTCGCCAGGAACGACAGCCCCAGCTCACCGGTCAATGTGCCGAGTCCAACACCGATCGAGCTCAGGAAGATGGCCAGTGCGATTCCCGCCGACGATATCTGCGCGAGCGCCGCGCCGACGAAGACGATTCGACGGAGCACCACGTATACGCCGAGCACCGAACAACCGAGAGCGATCAGCAGTGTGCCGAACAGCGCTTCGCGAAACAGCCAGATGACGTCGATCATTCAGCGCTGGCTGATACGCGGAGGGTCCTCTTCGGTTCTTCGGCCCGGGAAGATCAGCCGCTTTCCTGCAACTTCATCGACCTCGACCGGAATGCCATACAGGTCCGAGAGATTCTCCTCGGTCAGCACATCCTCGGTCAATCCGATCTGAAACTTGCCTTCCGTTACCAGAGCCAGCCGCTGAACGTAATTCGCTACTTCATTGAGCTGATGGCTCACGACGATCACGGTCAGGCCTTCCGTAGCGTGAAGCGCGCGCACCAGCCCGAGGATGGACGTCGAGCTGACCAGGTCCATACCATCGGTCGGCTCATCGAGCACGAGCACACTCGGTTTTCCGATCAACGCTCGCGCAATCAACACGCGCTGTTTTTGCCCGCCTGACAGTGCCGAGAAACGATGATCGGACAGATCACCCAGGCCCACCTGATCGAGCGCGAGCAGAGCCGATTCCCGTGCCTGGGCTCCGGCTCGCTTGAGGACACCAATGCGATCATACGCGCCCATGGCCACGACACTCACGGAATCCAGTGGCCAGGCCAGGTCCAGCGTGGTCCGCTGCGGTACGTAGCCGAATCGCAGATTGCGCTCGCGCGTGACCTCGCCACTCTTCGGCGGCAACGTGCCCAGCAGCGCGCGCAGAATCGTCGTTTTGCCCGCGCCATTCGGTCCGACCAGCGCGAGCAGATCACCATCGTTGATGGAAAACGACAGCCCTGAGAGTACCGTCTTTGAACCGTATCCCAGGGCTACGTTGGAGAATGTGATTACAGCTGGTCGATCACTCGGCAAGCGCTTTCCTTAATGCGCGAATGTTGTAGTCGATCAGGGAAACGTAGTCGTCGACACCTTTCACGCCACCGACCGATGATGGCAGCACCAGCACCTTGGCGCCGGCGCGCTCGGCCACGAACTGCGGGACCTTCACATCGTAGAACGGATCTACGATCACCACCTTGACCTGGTCCTTCTTCATGTCGGCAATGAGCTGAGCCAGGTAGCTGGGGCTGGGCGGAATGCCCGGCTTCGGCTCGATATACCCTGCGATCTCCAGGCCGGCAAAACTCAGGAAGTATTTCCAGGAATTATGATAAGCCACCACTTTGGCGTCCTGCATCGGGGCGAGAAGTTGCCGCCATTCCGCCATCGCGCGGTCCACTTTCACATGGAACGCTCGAAGGTTGTTCGCATACTCCACCGCGCCATCGGCATCGAGTGCGCTGAATCGCTCGGCAAACAGATTTGCCATCCGCTTGCCGTTTTCCGGTCCCAGCCAGTAGTGCGGATTCCCGTACGGATGTATGTCGCCTTCGGCTCGGGTCACCTTGCCCTGCGGAATGTCCAGAACCGTGGCCGCGGCTGAGAGATCCAGGTAACCGCGTCCGCCCGGACGGATCTTGGCATTACGCGATTGGTCGAGCAGCAATGGCGCCCAACCCACTTCCAGCCCCAGACCGACTTGCGCATACACATCCGCCTTTCGAAGATCCAGGATCAAGCTGGGCTTGGCTTCCACGAAGTGCGGGTCCTGCGTCCCGACCGCCATCGCCTTCACGGTCACACGCTTACCACCCACCTCGCGCGCGATCGCTGCGAGGTCCGTGGTTGTCGTAACTACCATCAGCGGATCAGCACTGGCTGTAACCCCGACCACGGCCACTGCCAACGCTGTAAATCCCTTAATTCCAATCATTTATAGCCTCCTTCGGCACGGGTTGTGATACCGGCCCCAACCCGTCCCAGTTCCGTGACACTGCTCATTTATCCCCCGATCCCGATCCGCGATCCGCGATCCGCGCCTATCTCAAAACGCATGCGGCCGATGCGGCCCAATGGCAAACGTGGTCTGGAGCACTGCACGCCATTCGCCACCAAACGGATCGCCGTTACCAAAGGTTCGCTCGACTCCGAGCTTGAAACGGCTGAACTCGCTCGGGAATGCGGTGACGTAACCCGACACGGCGTTGAACCAGTTCTTCTCTGCCGACTCATCGAGGGTCTGGACTGCGTCGAAACGGCCCCCGAGGTAAGTGCGGCGCGTGAGCTGGTATTGTGCCTGCGAAAATGCGCCGAGGCGTTTGCCTTCATGGCCGTCGTTCACCAGGACTTCATTGTTCCAGATGAACGAGCGATAAAGTCCCTGCTGAGCGGGCCGCCAGCGGAAGGTGACGTGCGCACCGTAGTAGCGTTGCGTTTCAAAAACCTCGCGGAACGCGGGTGTGCCAATCCCGCTCGCCTCGAGCTCGCGGATCCTGCCGGTACCGGCCGATACGCCGAACTCGACGTTGGCGGCCTGGGAGAGGTTGACGTAATTGCGGAGCTGGGCGACGAAAGCCACCTGGTTCAGCAAATCGTCATTTGCGGCGAGAACATCATCATCCGCAGGCTCTTCCTCCTCCTCACCGTGGGCGTGCTCGTGTGAGCCAAGACCTGACAACGCGTACACGTGCAGTTCCTGGAAGAACCCAAGCGGCGCGAACACCCTGGACAGCCCCACGCCATTCGAAGCGAGACCTTCATCGCCAAAGAAATCCCGAATCATCCAGGGATAATCGATCGTGATCTGCTCGGGCCGATGAATCAGGTTCACCTTGCCGAGAGGCACGTGGAAGCGTCCGAGACGCCCCTGGAAACCGCCCGGCAGTACGAGTGCGGTGAGATAGGCTTCTTCGATCTCCACTTCTTCAGGATGCAATCCGATGAAGAAGTCCGCCCGAAAAAAGGGATCGACCACCGCCTGAATGCCCAGCTCGACTTCACGGACCTCGAATCTCTGGCCGCTGCTGGTTGTTTTGGGACGCCTGGACGAGAAATCGATCAGCAGCTCACCGATCGCGCTGATATCCGGATTCAGACTTTGCCCGCCGACCTGCCCAGGAGTCGGCGCTTGTGCCGATGTGTCGGCCGGGCGACTGCAAATTCCGAGAATGAGCAGCAGCCACACTGCGTTGGTGCGCATGGAAACCGCCTTCCAATTTTGGGTTTGGGTGATCCCGCAATAGCTTCGAGATCAGGCGATGGGCGGTGCGCGGGCCTGCCGTCTTCCAGAAGTGAAAGAGCCGAGGAAATCGCCTTGCGCGAAGGGGCGCTGCTCGGCGGAAGTTCGGACCTGCGGTAATGCAACCTCAGCCAGCTGTGGAAGTGCGCGGGCGTGCTGAAGCTGAACGCAAACGCCGTGATCGTGGAGCGGCGCACAGCGCTGGGCGTCGTGCTGCGCTTCAATCGCGAGTGAAGCCGGTTGCTCCCGATCCAGCAGCGGTGTGAGCAGACTGGTGCCGACCACGAGGCCGGCGGCCAAGGAAGCCAGAAACCGCTTGATCAATTGCAGCTTGGGCACCATAGCTGAAACATAAAAAGACAAGGCGGCCGTCGAAACCGACAACCGCCTGGCCTTTACTGCGACGCTCTCCCCGGAGTTCCCGCTCGTCGCAGTCCATGTTTTGACTACGCCTCCTGGTAAAGCAGGATCGATTCCATCCATGACCAGGGCTGACAAAATGTTGTGCCCCAACATATGATTCAATTTCATGAGGTTGGCAGAGTCATTAATAACCGGAAATAATTTCGCCAAACCGTCAATTTGTATCACTTCGTTCCACTTCTACGCGGCACGGCTGTCCAATAAGCCCTCAATGACGGCTCGTGGAGCGGCGCCGGTCTGACGGCCTGCTTCCCGCCCGTTCCTGAAAACGATCAGCGTTGGGATCCCGCGAATGTTGAATCGCCCGGAAACGGCCTGGTTCCGGTCGGTATCCAACTTGGCGACCAATGCGCTGCCCGTGCGGTCGCGCGCCACATCATCCAACACGGGTGCCATCGTTTTACACGGTCCGCACCAGTCCGCATAAAAGTCTACCAGCACGGGCACCGGGGAATCGTGGATGACGCGGTCAAAGTCTGCATCGCTCAACTTGATGGGGCGATCGAGCAGAAACGGCCGCCCGCACTTTGCGCATTTTGGTCCGGCCGCGGCTCGTTCGAGATCAACCCGATTCAGGGTTCCGCAAAACGCGCAGGGCAAGGTAGCCTTTGCCATGAATTACACTCGCGATTTCAATGACTCGTGGTTGTGGCAACCGAATCCACGCCGTGCGCGTCGTGGCCACCCGTAGTATCGGCTGGTGTCGATGGCGCCGCGGCCGGAGCGTGCGCAGCTTCACTTGTTTCCGGTAAATCCATTTCCTGTTCAGCGCAGGCAGCCAGCAGGATCACACCGGTGAGCGCCAGGACTGCTCGCAGCGAATACCGCATTTTTCCGACCTCCCGACCAGAAGTTTTTTGTGCGCCATGCAATTGCTGTTCTTCGACCGAGCATGGTATGCTTGTTGCCCTGTCAACGTCGCTGAGAGTCACCTCAAAAGCGAGCGCGGGTTCGTGGTAGTTCTATTCGCTGTCTACCTTGTTATCGTGATGGTGCTTCCGCTGGCGCTCGGCATCGCGATCACGTATCGCAACATCTCGCGCGAACGGCGCTGCCCGCTTTGCGGCACCGATACCGTGCGGATCCGCACGGTAGCCTCGCGCTTTCTCGAAAAGATCAGCTTCCTTGCTTCGCTGCAACGCCGGTGGTGCGTGACCTGTGGCTGGCACGGTATCGCACGCATTGCTGTGACGCAGACGGTTCCCGCCGTGGCCCATTCGCTGACTCGAGTCCACCCGTCGCGCAACGTACGGACCGAACCAGTGAGAACACTCGGCTTCGGCGGCATGCAGTGGCGAGTCCTGCTGCAGTGCTGGCAGGAGAATGGACAGTATTGCGGACAGCTGTTGTTCATCGGGCCGGCGGGCCACCTGCGCCGCGATCCCAAGCATCCGTTCTGCGGGCCGACTCGCGCCGCGATCGTCGAACAAGCTCTCTCGCTTTCCGATGGCTTGCTGACCTATCGACTCCGGGAACTGGTCTCCGACTGAGATCAGCCGCTAGCTGACCTCGGCGCCCGGTTGCGCCGGGCCGCAGCCAACCGCATAGGAAGCTTCCTTCAACATTTTTCTTCGTTCGGGATACTTGATCCGGCGGGTCGCTTCTTCCAGTTCCAGCCACGCATACTCGCTCAGCTCGCTGACCGCGAGCGTAACATCCACGACCGTGGTCTCGGCCAGGAAATACGTGACATCCTTCTGAATCAGCGTGCGTTCGGTTTCGCGACCGGAGGTAAAACGGTAACTCTCTCGCCACTCGAACCCCGGCACCAGCTCCACCGATTCAGCGGTGATTCCGGTTTCCTCCGCGAGTTCCCGTAACGCGGTCTGCAGCAGCGTTTCTCCCTCATCCACCCCGCCCTTGGGAAACTCCCACAGCGGACGCTTGGTTAGCCGGGACAGCACCAGCAAAAAGCGGCAACGGCCGGCGGATCGATTGAAAACGATCACACCGGCCGAGATATGTCTTCGAACCTTCATGGCCTCTCTGAAAACGAAAAATGCCCGGGCCAGTGGTCGGCCGGTTCGTGCCGCGGAAGCGTAAATGAAACATGGGTTTCGGTCAAGGAACGACCGTTGCATTACAGCGCGTCATGAGCTCCCCTGCTGTCACGGAAAACACCGCCCCATTGGTGGCCGCCGACGTCCTCGCCGGCCT
>JBBDWZ010000045.1:0-47271 GCA_040902615.1 Gemmatimonadota bacterium
CGCGGCGGCCGCACTGCGGAATGCGCGGCTGTACGAAGCCGAGCGGCGCGCCCAGAGCCTGCGCGCATTACTCGATGTGAGCCGTGAAATCACGTCCACGTTCGATCTCGACCGGATCCTGCTCTCCATTGTCAACCTGGCGGAACGCGCGGTTCGTTTCGAGCGCTGCGTCATTGCCGTGCGTAAAGGCGATGAGCTCCGCGTACAGGCGATTTCGGGCGAGGAGAAGGTCGATAGCAAGTCGGCATCGGTGAAAGAGCTCGAGCGGCTGCTGCTCTGGAGCGCCGCTCACGACGGCATGCTGTTCATTGACGACATCGGATCCGAGGAAACGGACGCTCGCGCGCTGCGCGAGCGATTCGGACCGTATATCACATCCTCGGGTACGCGTGGCCTGCTGGTTGTACCTATCGCTGATGCCGAAGGTGAACTCGGCCGGCTGCTCTTCGAGTTCGACGAGCCCAACGTGCTGAACGAGCGGATGCGAGAGGCCACCTGCATCCTGGCCAACCAGGCCGCACTCGCGATGAGGAACGCGCAGCTCTACGCCGATGTTCCGTTCATCGCGTGGCTCGAGCCGATCGCGCAGAAACGACGCGCTTTGATGGCGCTGCCCGCGGCAGTGCTCCTCAAATACGCGGCCGCCGTTCTGGTCGTCCTCGCATTGTTGATCCTGGTTCGCTTGCCGCTGCGTGTGGGTGCGGCGTCAGCCGTCGTGCACGCCGCGGTGCAGCTGCCTGCGCGCGCCGGTGCCGAGGGCGTGATCCAGGAGATGCTGATCCGGGAAGGCGACCGGGTCACGGCCGGCCAACCGATCGCGCGGCTGCGCAACGAGCAATTGCTGGCCAGGCTGTCGGAAACGCAGGGCGCGCTTCGCCTGGCCGAGCGGCAGGGTCTGGCCGCCGCCGCCACCGGTAATGCGGGAGCGGCCGCCGTCGCCCGCGTCAGTACCGAGCAGTTGCGGAATGCGCTGACCCTGCTCGATCAGGAAGCGCAATCGCTGCTGGTGAAGGCGCCCGCCGCAGGCATCGTCCTGACACCACAACTGGCCGAACGGGTCGGCAGCTTCCGGCTGGCCGGAGAACCGGTCGCCTGGATCGGCGATCCGGGTCGCGCCGAAGTTCGGCTGCGCATCCCGCAACAGGACATCGCCTACATACGCCCGAACGATCGCGTGCGCGTGCGGGCATCGGCCATGCCGGAACAGCGCTTCGATGGCAACGTCACCGGCATTGCACCCCTTGCCGAGACCTTCGACGGCTCGCCGCACTATACTGTCCGCGCCATCCTGGACAATGAAGCGAATGCGCTGCGTCCCGGCATGGAAGCGCGTGCACGCGTGCTCACTGAATCGCGCTCACTCGGCTACCTGCTCGTGCGCCGGCCCTGGCGCTGGATCCGCCTGCATCTGTGGTGGTGACTGGATGAATCGCAGCAGTCTGATGGTTGTGCTGGCCTTGGCCGTCGTGGGTTGTGGACCGGAAGTCCGTGCCCGCGCCGAGTCATCGACCAAGAGCGATAGCGCGCCGTCACCCGCGCCGATCTCCGAGCCGCCTCGTGTGATCCCAGCGACCGGCGCGCCTGCGGCCGTCAGCTTGCTTCCCGCTGTGCTCTTCTCCGACCTCGACGCGGAAACCGCGGCGCGCATGGATGGCGTGGTGCGCGAGGTCAGGGCCGAGCTGGGCGATGCGGTGCGTGAAGGAGAGGTGCTGCTGGTGCTGGATGATGCACGCGAGGTTGCGCGTCTCGAGTCGGCGACGGCTGCACTCGAGCTGGCCCGCGCGACCTTCGTGCGCATCGAATCGCTGCTGGCCAAGAACCTGGTGACACCGGCGCAAATGGATGAGGCGCGATTTGCGGTCAAAGCAGCCGAAGCATCGCTCCGCGAAGCGCAGGTTGATTTCGAGCACACTCGCCTGGTTGCACCGTTCACGGGCGTGATCACTCGGCGCATGGCGGGACGCGGGCGAAGCGTGCGCGAGGGTGAGCCGCTATTCCGGTTGACGGCGCTGCAGCCACTCCGCGCACTGGTGCGCCTGCCCGAGCGAGACGCTCGCGGTCTGCGACTGAATGCGCCGGTGGTCCTGCTGACCGATGACGGCAACGAGATCGCCGCCTCGATCCAGCGGATTTCACCGGCCACCGATCCGGAAAGCGGGACCGTAGAGGTGTTGCTGGCTGTGCCGAGGCCAGGTCCGCTGCGGCCGGGCTCGACCGCCTCGTTTCGCCTGCGCTGACCATGAGCACGGACCTGCACCCGCGGCTGCGTCGCAACCTGCGATTCATGCGCCATGAGAATGGTGGCGCGATCGCCTGGGTGGTCAAGGATCCGATTGCGCTCAAGTACTTCCGGTTCGGCCAGATCGAAGCCTGGTTGATGCAGCAGATGGATGGCACGCGGACGTTGCAGCAGATCTGCGATGACCTGTATCGCGAGATCGGGATGCGCGCCACACCGTCCAGCCTCGATGTCCTGGTGCGGCGGCTGCGCGAACTGGGATTGGTCGAACGCACGCTGCAGGAAAAGAGCGCTCTGCTCATGGAGCGGCTGCGCGTACAGCGCAGTGCGTGGCGCAACAACCAGAACACGATTCTGCGGATGCGCTGGTCTTTCGGTGATCCGGATGCGCTGCTCGAGCGCATGGCCGCGGCCATGCCGTTTTTCTGGCGGCCGACTTTCGTGGTGCTGTCAGCTATCGTGTTCGCGATCTACGCGGTGATGGTCACGGTCGAATGGAGACCGTTTGCCGAAAGCATTGCCTTGCTCTATTCGCCCAGCCGCATGACGCTCGAGATTCTGCTGATCGCGTACGGCAGTTTTACCGTCACCGCCATCATCCATGAGTTCGGGCACGGTCTCACCTGCAAACGCTTCGGCGGTGAAGTGCATGAGATCGGCGCGATGGTGATCTACTTTACTCCCGCGTTCTACTGCAACGTCAGCGATGCCTGGACCTTCGAGAAGCGGTCACATCGGCTGTGGGTCACCTTTGCGGGTGGCTGGATCCAGCTCTGGTGCGCTGCGATTGCCACCATTGTCTGGGCCGCGACCGAGCCGGGGACGTTCACCAACACAGTAGCGCTGTTCACGTCTGTAATGAGCGGTGCGTTCTCACTGTTCTTCAATTACAACCCGCTGCTGCCGCTGGACGGCTACTACGCGCTGATCGACTGGCTTGAGCTGCCCAACCTGAGGGCGCGCGCCTTTGCCTACGTTGGCGCATACGTGCGCAGGAACCTGCTGCGATTGAATGTTGCCTTGCCGGCGGTCACCGATCGCGAGCGGCGCATCTTTCTGACCTACGGGATCCTGTCAGGGGTCTACACGGCGCTCGCTCTTTTCCTGGCTGCGCTGTTTGCAAAGAATTTTCTCGTGCCCCGCTTCGGTGCCTGGGGCTGGGCCTTGTTCCTGCTGCTTCTGTTTGCGCTCACCGGTCCGCCTCGCCGGACCGTGACCCGACTGGTACGCACGGTGTGGTCAGAGAAATTCGGCGGCGGACGCAAACATCGGTGGGCCACCGTCGCTGTATTGATCCTGCTTTCGTTGACGGCCGGAGCCTGGCTGATGCCCTGGACTGTGCGTGCAACCGGCAGTGCCCTGGTGGAACCGTCGGCGCGCCATTGGCTGCGCACGCAGGAGACGGCGCGACTGATCGAGGTCCGCGTCACCGAGGGCGCGCGAGTTCGAACCGGCGACACGATCGCCGTGCTGCGCCACCCCGACCTCGAGCTCACGCGCATGGACGCGATCGACCGCGAGCAGCACATGCTGGTGCGCGCTGCACGCGCGCGGGCCACCGGTGCCGCCGCCGACGAACGTGCCGCCACCATGCAGCTGTCCATGATTCGTGACGAAATGCAGCGAATCGAACGACGCCGGGAAGCTCTGGTGCTGCGCGCCCCATTCGCCGGCATATTCGTTACGCCGCGCCTGGAGGAGCGCCTGGGTGAGCAGATCGCCGCGGGTGACAGTCTGGCCGAAATCTGGGCCGATGGCGCACTGCGCGCGCGGGTGCACGTACCGCAGCGAATCGCCGGAGAAATGAGGCAGGGTGCCGTGCTCCGCATCCGTTTCCCGGCGCGTCCGGGCCTGACCTGGCGCACCCAGATCGACCGGGTCGAGAGTGCGGCTGATGGCAGTGACCTGGTCGTGACTGCGGTGTTACCCGAATCCGAGCAAGAGCCATTGCTCCCGGGCATGCGTGGCGTTGCGCGTGTCGATCTTCATCAAGCCAACGTCGCGCGCGCACTGCAGCGCAAAGCGCGCCGCATCCTTCGCCTGGACTTCCTGCTATGAACAATGACCTGATGGATGTGCTGCCCCGCGTGTTCTTCCTGCACGATCAGGATGATGCCACGCGCCGTTCCTTTGCCGAGCTGGTCATGGCCCGCAATTATCCCAAGGGCAACATCCTGTTCCATCACGGCGACCCGTGCCATGCCGCGTACATCATCATCAGCGGCCGGGTCAAGCTGGCGGTCGCCGCCGATGATGGGCGCGAGTTCGCGCTCGAGGTTTTCGGTCCTGGTGATGTGTGCGGTCTCATCGCGACCCTGGATGAAGGACCACACAACGGTACCGCCATCACATTGTCGGAATGCCGCATCGGCATTGTGCAGCGCGAGCGACTCCTGGCCTGGATCACGGCGCGGCCGTTGCTCCAGCACACCATCGTGGCCGCGCTGGCGCGCATGCTGCGCAACGTCTACGAGCGGGTCGGTATGCAGGCACTCATGCCGGTGAAGCGCCGGGTCCGCGCCGCGCTCATCGAGATCGCCCAGACCGGTACCCACGACGCCAAACACGGCTATGTCGCGCCTCGACCCACGCACCAGGAACTGGCCGAACGGATTGGATCGACCCGCGTGGTTGTTTCACGCGCGATCAAGGAGCTGCTGGAAGAAGAGGAATGGATCGCCATGGACGGTCATACTCTGCGCGTTCGGATGGATGCCTCCGAAGTAGACGCGCGTAGAGAGGCACGAGGAAACGCACGTCGATAGTACTGCGCGCGCGCTGACGGGTGGGGTCGCGCAAAGGCAATGGCGCGCGGGTCCGCCGGTTGTTATTTCGACGCGGAAGTCCGCCGTTTCCATGGCAGTTTGATGGCCGTCCTGGTCGTAGTGAGGCGCTTCTTCGAGACCTTCGGCTTTCGTGATTTGGCAGGCTTCGCGGCTTTGTTTAGCATTCGACCCCTCCTTGTGGCCCGCCAGACGTGCAAAGTGCAGACCGGAGTGTGACTTTGGTTGCACACTTGTCAGCACTTGGGGCATTGGCCGCCAGGGCTAGGCTGATTACCGTTGACCTCAACTTTGCAAAGAGGGTTCATGGACCAAAAGAGCTCAAAGAACACGGTCCGCATCGAGTTGACCGAGGAGCAGAAGAAGCGGTTCCGGGAGCAGACTGGTCAGGATGTAGAGGCCGTTGAGCTTAACATCGAGCCACTGGAAGAACGCATTACGCCGCGCTCGATCGGTACGTTCTTCTGAGCAGTTCTGATCTACACGGTCAGTCCGTGGCGGACCCCCGCCCGGTGGAAGATTAGCTTCGGCTAATAATGGCGGACCGGCCGGGTCGCGGGCGAAGCAGTCTGCGGCCGCAGGGCGATGCAGCCGACGGCCGCTTTACCTTCCCATGCGCCCGGGGCAATCCGGGCGCATTTCGTTGAAGCAGATCGGAGTGTGACTTTGGTTGCACTGCCGGTCGTACTTGGAGCATTGGCCGCCCAAGCAAGGCTGATTACCGTTGACCACGACCTTCCCAAGAGGGTCGGCACGTTGTTCCAAGCCGTTTCAAGAACTGCCAGTCGTGGGCAGACCGCCGGGGCCCGAACCCATCGGCACCCCGAGAACCTTCAATGTCAGTTGGAGGCACCATGTCACAGCAGCAGCAGAAGAACACAGTGAAGATCGAGTTGACCGAGCAGCAGCGGAAGCAGATCAAGGACGCGTGTGGTGAGGAATTCAGCTCCTTCGAGTTCTCCGCCGAGCAGCTCGAAGATCGGGTTGCACCGCTAATGTCGAAAGTCAGATTTAGTTAGTGGAGTTGATCAGGCGTGGCGGCTTTACGATGCAGCCGGCTGCCAGGTTGAACCGACGTGCGCCCGGCGCAATCCGGGCGCACTCGCTTTGAGGCAAAGTTCAATGAATCGAGAATCGGCTTCGGCGCCGCTGATGCTGGTCGTGCAGCTCACCGAGGAACAGCGCCGCATGATCCGCGAGCAAACTGGCCAGGATATTACCGCGCTGCCCTACGAGACCAAGGCACCATCTGTCCGCTGCGAATTCGGCGGCGTCAGGCTGCGAGTCGTGCGCGGCGTATTCGTGCCCGTCGCGGCGACCGAGCAAGTCCTGCAGGCCACGCTCTGCGCCACGGCCGGTCAGCGGAATCCAATCATCGCTGAGGTGGGCACCGGCTCCGGTGCGGTTGCACTGGCCGCAGCCAAGGCGATGCCAGGTGCTACCGTGTTCGCCAGCGACATCTCAAGGGCTGCGCTCGCGTGCGCGCGTCGGAATCGCGCTCGCAACGGATTGCGCAACGTGCACTTTCAACACGGCTCGCTGCTTTCGAGCCTGCCCGCGCGTTTGCGAGGCAGAGTCAGCGTGGTCGTCGGGAACCTGCCATACCTGCCACCACGGCTCACCGCCGCACTCGCCTCATCCTTTCCACCGGACACCGCAATCGGCATCGACGAAGATGGACTCGGGCTGCCACGCCAGCTCGCCGCCGCCGCGCGCGAGTTCCTGCAGCCCGGCGGATCCCTCGTGCTGCAGCTCGCAGGCTTTCAATGGCCGGAATTCATCCCGGAATTGACCGCGCTTGGATACGACGAACCCGTACTCAGCAGTACCGCGAGCAACGCGCCAGTTGCCGGACTGGTGCACTACTAGCAGCCGGACTGCGGCCGTTCCGTGCCGCCGTCACGTGCCGCAGTTCCGTGCCGCCGTCAACGCGCCGCAGTTCCGTACCGCAGTTCCGATGTCAAAGTCGACCGGTTGGCCGCAGGTTGGCCTTGAGCGCAGCGACCTGTTGGGCATCGAAGGGCGGGTCGAACAACTCGGGGGAGGCGTGATGACAGCGAAACAGGTCGGCGATGAAGTGCATGCGCTCGGGCAGGTCACTCCAGTCGATGGCGCCACTGTCACGCATGGTGTCCAAGGTCGGATCGACCCGGGCGAGCAGTGCAGTCAGGTCCGTGTTCTCAATGCGTGCGAGCGAGGTTGGAAATTGCGCACGCAGATCATCACCGAGTTTCAGGACCACGCCGCGCGACAGAGCGAGCGTCATGAGCTGGTCGGTGAGCACCAACCGAACCTCGCGGCGGGCCTGTTCGACCAATCGATGCACTGAACTGTCCAATGGAGTCGAGCCGCCAGCGAGGCGGCGGATGAATCGCCGTGTGCGCAGGATCGAAGCGGCATTGCGCGGGAACAGGGCGGAGATCACGCGGGAGGTAAGCTGACCGGGATCTTCAATCGCCGAGTTCAACGCTTCCAGAATCTGCGGTTGAAGTCTGGTCTGTTCATGGAAGCCGACTTCGAGATTGGCCAGGAGAATGAGTTCGGCGCGTTTTTTCGGGTCGTTCTCGAACAGCGCACGGTAATAGTGGTCGAAGGCCTGCCGAAGATAACGCTGTCCTTCCGGCGGCTCGCCGTCGCGAAGGTCATCGCAGAACCGACTGATGCTCAGCCCGTCGAATTCGGTGTCATTGCCACATTCGGTCAGGAAGCGGGCGAATTCGCGCCCGATCTCGGTGAAGACTTTGAGATTGCCATGTGCAACGGCGTCGCTCGCGCGCGAAAAGATGGCGGGTGCGTCCAGGACAGTCTCGACCACCCGTCGGATCTCCGTAACCGGCGGCTGCGCCCCGAGCAGCCGGAGCTGACCGGCCACGGCGTGCAGCGCAGCATCGAGCGGACGCGATCGGTTCAGCCTTTCCTCCAGGGCTCGTTCCAGGTCCTCGCCCCGAATCGTCTGGCCGGCCTGCCTGGATGCCCAGGTCGCAAACGCGCACCAGTTTGCATGGTCCGCAATCCGGGTGGCCAGCGCGGTCGTCAGCTCGTGGTAGCACTGCGTGATCTGCAGATTGCGGACGACTGAGTCGCGCACCGCGGTGATGCGCTCGACGTCGGTTATGTTGGGAATTGGAGGCTTGCTCACAGTCAGGCTTCACCGGAACCGATCAACGGACGTTTACACTCACGTGCACGTTCAGGTTGACGTGTACGGGGGATACGGTTCGCTGTCAACGCGTGCGGTTTGGCTACCACATCAAAACGGTACCGCCCGTGCCGCGAAAGGTACCGTTCTCCCCACGATGCGGGCTTCCGGCCCACCCCGTGCACAACTTAGGGTCGTGCCGACCCCGACCCCTACCGACCAGAGCATGATGCGATTGATCCTCCTGGCAACGCTGGCCGTGGTACCCGGGCCATCCGCCCTATCCGCACAGGCCATCGACAGCGCGCGTTTAGCATCGATTCGCAGTTTCATCGAGGCCCAGGCGGCGCGGGACTCCTTTTCGGGCGTGGTGCTGATTGCGCACAACGGCAGGACTGTGCTGCAGCACGCGTCAGGACTCGCCAACAAGGCCCATGCGGTGCCCAATCGCGTGGACACAAAGTTCTACCTGGCTTCAATGACGAAGATGTTCACAGGCATCGCCATCGCGCAGCTGGCTGAGCAGGGACGGCTGCGTTTCCCGGATCCGGTGAGCCGGTTCGTTCCAGAGGCGGCGCAATCGATTGGCGGTCGAATTACCATCCATCATCTGCTGACCCATACGTCCGGACTGGGCTCGATCTGGAAACCGGAATATCAGCGGGCGAATCACGCGTTGTTTCGACGGGTGCGGGATTTCTTCCCGCTATTCATCGACGATCCGCCGCAGTTCGAGCCGGGCGAGCGCTGGGCCTACAGCAATGCGGGTTACGTACTGCTCGGCGCAGTCATCGAGCAGGTGACCGGCCAGCAATACCGTGACTATGTGCGCGAGCACGTGTTTCGTCGAGCCGGAATGACGAGCGCTCTCGAGGATGATGTGGAGGTGCCGGTCTCGAATCGTGCGGTGCCGTACACTCGAAACAACTGGACCATGCCGGGCCATGCGGGATACACATCGGCCGAGTCGATCGGCCTCGCCACCATGATGCCGGCCGGAGGTGCGGTCGCCAATGCACCAGACCTGCTGAGCTTCGCGAATGCGCTCGCAGCGAACCGGCTGTTGAGGGTTGCCTACACCGACACCGTAACGCGCGGTAAGGTCACGTATCGGCCAGGTGCATCGTATGGTTACGGGTTTGCCAACGAGGTCGTGAACGGGGTCCGGATCATCTTTCATGATGGCGGAGCGGATGGTATCAGCACAAACCTCGACATTATTCCGGCACTCGGCATCACGGCCATTGTGTTGAGCAACTACGATCCGCCAGCCGGTAGACGGATCGCCAACCACATCCGTCAGGTTCTGACAGCGCAACCAATGCGAAATGGCAACGATCGCAATATTTCACCGCAGAGTCATCTGAGATCACAGGGCGATGCGGGTTAAGCCTCAGCCAACAGCCGCTTCATCATCCTTTTTTGAATTGATCGACAGCATGGGTCGCGCGTTGGCGGCTCGCGGCATTGCCGCTCTCGCCATCGATCTGCCGCTGCATGGTGGCCGTGATGATGCACTCGCTGAACTGGCTCGCTCCAATCCACTCGGCATGCTGCAGCACTGGCGCGCTGCGCTGGCCGAGGCGCAAGCGGCTGTCCACTACCTCCGTGATCATGAGGCGATTGCGCCGGATCGCGTTGCATTGATCGGCTATTCGCTGGGCGGCTACATCGCACTCATCACGGCCTCGAAGGAGCCGCGCGTGAAAGCGGTTGTGCTGGCGGCCAGCGGAGACCTGCCCGCGACACCCTGGACCGGCATGATGCGGACGGTTGCCGATCCGCTCGCGGCGGCACAGGCACTGAACGGCAGACCGCTGCTCATGCTCCATGGCCGAAAAGATCGAACGATTCCGGCCGCGCAGGCAGAGCGGCTGTTCCAGGCCGCGAGGGAGCCCAAGGAATTGCGCTGGTATGACGCGGGACACGTGCTGCCGGCTTCAGCGGCTGAGGATGCGGCTGCGTGGATGGGAACGTTATACACGGCTTAACGGCACTCACATGTCCGTATCCGTACCCCTCAGTCTGCACAGTAAACGCATAGTCTGTTACCTCCTATCCCTCCCCTCCCATATTTCGCCATGCCCAACCCTCTCACGGCACCGTCTCGCGAAGTGCGGGAGCAGGCGCGCCGCCGCGCGGATGCCATCGCGGATGGATTGTTTGCGCACCAGGTGGAGGGTGTGGCATTTCTGCTGGGGCGGCGTCGCGCGATCCTCGCGGATGACATGGGGCTCGGCAAGACGCGCCAATCCATCATCGCGCTGACGGAAGCAGCACCGCAGGGTCCTTACCTCGTGATCTGTCCGGCTTCGATCAAGCACAACTGGCAGCGGGAAATCCTGGCGGTACGCCCAGACAGGGAGATCTCGATTGTTGGACCCGGTCCGGTTCCAGGCTCGCCGTGGACCGGCTGGGTGATCGTCAATTACGACATCCTGGGCAAGACCATTGATACATTGAGCGCGCACACGTGGGCGGGCATCGTGTTCGATGAAGCTCATTATCTCAAGAACCACACGAGCCAGCGCAGCCGTATTGGCCGCAAACTCGCCGAAGCGGCGGGACCGGACGTGCTGGTACACATGCTCACCGGCACGCCCCTTACCAATCGTCCACGTGATCTGTTCGTCCTGCTGCAGCTGGCCCGCCACCCAATGGCGCGCAGCTTTCTTTCTTTCGCGAAGCGCTACTGCGCGGCTGTGCACAACGGCTACGGCTGGGTGACCGATGGCGCTTCGAATCTGGATGAGCTGCGCATGCAGCTGCACGGACTCATGCTGCGGCGCACCAAAGACGATGTGCTGGATTTGCCACCCAAGGTGCGGACCTGGCTGCCGGTCGACATACCAGAGGGGACTGCGCGCAAGGAATCGAGGAAAGTGCTGGAGTTGCTGATGCACGATGCCGAGGCCAAACGAACTGGCGGCACCGGCGATTTACGCATTGCGTTGCTGCAGCACCTGACTCGGGGTCGGCGCAAACTCGCCATTGCCAAAACCAAACACACGATCGACCTGATGCAGAGCATGGTGGACCAGGGCGAGAAGGTGCTGGTGTTCTCCTGCTTTGCCGACCCGGTCGAGACGATCGCCGGGCATTTCGGCGCGGCCGCAGTCACGATCACCGGTGAGACTCCCGCAGCGCAGCGCCAGGGCATCGTGGATTCGTTTCAAAACGATGAACAGGTGCGCGTGCTGGCCGCCAACATCAACGCGGGTGGAGTGGGACTGAACCTGACGGCGGCGCGGCAGGTGGTGTTCAACGATCTGGACTGGGTTCCGGCCAATCACTGGCAGGCGGAAGACCGCGCGTATCGCATCGGCCAGACCGGGACCGTAAATGTCACCTACCTGGTCGGCATTGGCACGATCGATTCGTTCGTGGCGAGCGTGCTCGAGAACAAGGCTTCACTGATCGATGCGATCGTCGAGGGCGAAGGCATCGTACCGGCGGACGTGCTGTCACAGCTGGAAGTGCTGGTGTCGGCGCACTCGCCCGGCCTGATCGATGTGCCGGCTGCAGGTGGAATGGAAGATCCGGTCGATCGGCTGCTGCGCGAGGTCTCGCAGTCGTTCGAGCAGAAGTCGATGATCGCGGCACAGAGCCGTCGGAAGAGCGGGCTCGCGCCCGATGCGATCGCGAAGCTCGCGGAAGCGCTGGCTGGATCGGCGGGCGCGCGCTACCGCATCCGCAGCGGCCGCAAGGCCGACGTGTTTTATGTGCTCGAGGTGGATGGGCCAGATGTGACGTGCAGCTGCCCCGGCTTCGAGTACCGCGGCAACTGCACCCACGCGCGCAGGCTGAAAACGGCTCTCAACTCCGGGCAGAATCCGTCAGACGATTTCGAGCCAACCGACTGACTACTTGACTCGATGCATGCGATAGACCGTGCCGCCGCTGAGCAGCGCAGTCCATTCGTTCGGCTTGACGCCCTTCCACACGAAGAAACCCGGCCGATTGATCGCGGTGAAGCGAAATCCATCTTGATCGATGCGGGTTACCGCCCAGTTTGCCCGGCCATCCTTTTCACTGTAGATGCTGCCGTTCCTGAACACGATCTTCGAGCCTGGCTCCAGCTTCGCGACCGTGACGTCGTCCGATGTGCTGGATTCGATGGTCGAGTCGTTAACGAAACGATACGATTCGAAGAACGGCGTCTTATAGCCAGTGCCAC
Organism: Gemmatimonadota bacterium; assembly: GCA_040902615.1. Taxonomy (GTDB): domain Bacteria; phylum Gemmatimonadota; class Gemmatimonadetes; order Longimicrobiales; family RSA9; genus JBBDWZ01. The sequence continues at coordinate 12,339 of JBBDWZ010000045.1, forward strand.
GCCACTTGCCCTCGAGAAACTTCAGTCTCTTGAAGTCGGCCAGCATCATCTTCATGGGCGGCGTCGGGTCGGTCTGCTGCTGTGTGTATACAGGCCTCGACAACGCGATCGGTTGCTGCGCCTGAATTGAACTGCCCAACACCATTGCAGCACAGGTTGTAAGAACAATATCGCGCACCATACTTCGTATCCTCGGTTAGTTGAATCCCGCCACTACCGTAAGGAAAAGTTCGGGCCGCACGAGCCAGACTGAGAAAATCCTTGGTGTTGCTTGCATCTCGTGGCCAGCGGCATCAGCATTGCAACCTCGAAATGCCAGCTTTCGGGACGCCGTCGTCCCAAAGTCGGGCGCAAGCAACGCACAGGAGCCGCTACGGCTCCAAATAGAACCCGTTCATCCCTACGCAGGGGGAGATCACAATGATTCGCACGCGATTTGTACTGGCCTGGCTGCTGGCGGCTGTACCTGGAGCAACCGTCGCCCAGGCGCCAGCCGACTTCCGCAAGGAGATCCTGCTTCAGTTCGATGCGTCAATGGACAAGTTCATTCAGCTGGCTGAAGCGATGCCCGCCGATCGCTTCACCTGGTCACCGGGCGAGGGCGTAATGCAGGTAGGCCAGGTCTACATGCACGTTGCGCGTTACAACTACAACTACCCTTCGACCAGCCTGGGCATGCCGGCACCTGCAGGCATCGATCTCGCCACGATGGAAGCGGTCCGCGAGAAGGCAGCTGTGCTGAAGGCACTGCGCGAGTCTCGCGATTACGTGCGAGCGTCCGCGCAGAAGATCGATGGTCAGGCCTGGGCCAAGCCGACCAAACTGTACGGCCGCGATGTCCCGCAATGGTCGGTCATGCTGCAGCTGGTCGCGCACATGAACGAGCATCTCGGACAATCGATCGCATACGCGCGCATGAACAAGATCGTGCCACCCTGGTCACGCTGAATCCTGGAGCATAGCAGGAGCGGGCGGTTTACGATGGACGAAACAAATGTGCTGCGTCGAGCGAAAGACTGGTTCGAGACCCTCGAGCTGCGCATGGGGTTCGAGGAGTTTACGCGATTGCCACGGCATCCCGCGTATCGGTATGAGTACCGCAACGGTCATGCAGTGCTCACACCATGTCCGGCGCACATCCCGGTCGCCCGCAGTCTGACCAAAGACCCGCTATCGGCAGCGCCGCCCAGCCCGGCGATGAGTGATCTCCGGATCCGTCAGCTGGACGAGGGGGATTGGGAGGGTTTGCCGGCGATCTTTGCCGCCGCATTCGTACGGACCGCGCCATTCGATTGCATGAACAGCGAGCAGCGAATGCGTGCGGCGCAGCTTTGCATCGCACGCACGCGAGCTGGCGCGGACGGGCCGCTGGTAGCCGAGGCGTCGCTGGTCACTTACGATCCACGCGCAGACAACACACTGCTGGGCGCACTGATCGTTACCCGGGTGCCGCAGACGTACGGGTCAAGGCATACCGCCCGCAACACGGATCGGACGCTTCCTCATCTCACCTGGATCTTCGTACATCCGGATCTGCAGCGGCGTGGTACTGGACGTGCGTTGCTGGAGGCGTCCTGCACTCAGCTTCGTGCGCTCGGTGATACCAGGCTCGCCAGCACGTTTCTGATCGGGAATATCAATGCCATGCTCTGGCACTGGTCCGAAGGATTCCTGCTCGCCTCGAAACGATAGGCATCCGAAAGCCGGCAACGGTTGATTCACCACAGGGCGCACAGAGGCCACAGAGCGACCGCCACTAGCACCCGCACCTGACCAATCCAAACTGGCCCTCAATCCGTTAAACGGAAAAAAGATAATGAGGATGCTCGTGAATTGAGGATGAACGAGCAGCGCTCCGTGGCCCTGTGATCACTGTGGTGAAATCGATCAGCCGGTCGGCGATTTCAAGTCTGCCCGGTATTTGTAAAACGCGTTGCCCGCCTGGCTCGCGCCGATGCGCAGGAGCTCGCCGGTCTCGCGATCCAGCCAGAGCTTCTGCGTCATGGGTCCCATCTGATAGTCGAGCACCCAGGCAGCAACCTTTCCGCCGTCGATCCTCTCGAGACTCTCCTCGCCGACCACGCGCAGTTTGATGGCCATCTGCATTCGCGGCGGATTGTACAGCGGCAGGTCCGCAATGAAACCGCTGGCGAGCGGCAGCGCGGCATAAACGAGGTCGATGGCAACCGCATTGAAGAACGGGGCGGATGCCTGCACGCGGACCGGCCGCGCCGCACTGTCCTTTGGTACGACCGTACCGGTTCCCTCTTTGCCGGTAAAGGTGAATCGCTGAATTTCGCCGAACACATCCGCGAAGTAACGCGCGGGTGCCAGGGTCTTTGCATTCACCCACGAGGTATCGACGGTCGTGCCTTCGGGCGTACGGTAGGTCTGCGCAAACACGAATTCATCACCGGCCCGGCTGACGCTCCGAATCAAGGTCGCCGAGCGCCAAAGCTTTCCTTCCCGATGCGATTCAATCCGGAAGCTGTCCACACCGGGTCGGATCTGGCTGGTACGCAGCAATGCTGAGCCGGGTGCCAGCGCTGGTTCCTGCGCGCACAGTGCGGAAGCGCACACCAGCAACGAGATCAGGGTAGTCACGAGTCCTCAAAGGTCGGAGTTTCGTGACAAGCTGGGCTGGACTGGCTGGAGACCCAATCGCGAGGCAGGGAGTGGCAGCCGGCAACGGCCAACGGCATTTCACCACAGGGAACACAGGGGCCACAGAGCGATTTCGGCTCCCCTTTCCGTGCCTCGCTACTCAGTGGTCGAATTCACAAATACGGTGGCATTTGGGCGCCGACCCATCCCCGCTGGCTGCGTTGCGCTCCCTGCGCCGAAGCGCAGGGCTACGCCTCAGGCGCGCGCCTTGCCAGCCGGGCGGCTCGTCGCCCTCGGTGCGTCACCGTATTTGTGAACTCGACCACTTGGTCATCTTTTGGTTTAATGGACTTCGGGGCGAGGCTCCCTCGGATAATAGTGTGGATTGCCGTCGCATTTCACGAACTGCCCATGACCGCACCGGCACGCTGGCCAATCCAAACTGCTTTCAATCCGTTAAATCAAAAAACATGATGGAGCTGCCCGTGAATTGAGGATGCACGAGCATCGCTCCGTGGTCCCTGTGATCGCGGTGGTGAATCAGCTGTCTGGGCGCTTTACTACGGGATTCCGGATCGGCGGCACCGTTTTCAGGTAGCGATAGATCGCGCGCAGATCGTCATCGGTCATTCGACGTAGTTCCCGCCAGGGCATGAATGCGTGCAGTGAGTCGCCGCGCGGGTTCACGCCATTGCGCAGCGTGTTCAGGAAGTCGGTCTCGGTCCAGTTGCCGATTCCGGTTTCAGGATCCGGCGTCAGATTGGCTGGATTGGCTGGAAATCCTTTGGGTGGGTTATTGGTGCCGGCAAACAGGCGGTCCCGATCGGGCTTCTGCTGCAGTCCGCCGCGCGGCGTGTGGCAGTCCGCACAAAGCGCTACGTGGTTGGACAGGTACTTCCCGTATTCGGGCGTGGCACCGGACGGCGGCGCAGTGACTGCGGTGGTGCGCTTCGGTCCGAGGAAGAACAGCTTGGCCGCGCCAAAGATGAAGTTGGGGTCACTCTCCACGCGGTTGTTGACCGGCTCCGTTCTTTTCAAGTAACGCGCAACCGCGAGCGCGTCACGATCGGACATGCCATTGAACCACTCATAGGGCATGACCGGTGCGATCAGGTCACCATTGCGATGCTCACCCGAGCGAATCGCGCGTACCAGCTCAGCTTCGCTCCACTTACCGATACCAGTCAGCGTATCCGACGTGATGTTTGCGGCACCGATGGTACCGAGTCGCCAGTTTTTGAAGGCAAAACCGCCGCTCAGCGGGCCATCGGCGTTCCTTGGATCGGCCGCATGACAGTGCCCGCAGATCGCAACGCTCCGCACGATGTATTCGCCGCGAGCAACCAGGCCAGCCGTATCCCCGACCACGGAGACCTCGAGCCGTGGCAGAGGAACGCTGCCGCCACCACATGCGGTCAGGATGAATACGAGGAGGATGGCTTTCCGCATGTCGGCCGTTTCCGCTATGGGTGTGCGCCAGGCCCGGTGCAAGAATGATGCGGACCTTCACCGGGAGAGCATTGTGTACGTACTCGTAATGCAGCAGGACGATTTTGAGTTTCTGATCGATCCCCAGGAACTCTGGAAGCCACCGCGCGTGCTGATGCGGAACGGCTGGCGGGAAGCGGAAGTCTGGCTCGAGGACGAGATCTCTTTCCGTCGCCCGGGCAAGTTCGGGAAGCGGGATGAGCAGCGCATTCTGGCTCTCGTACGCGAGCATCAGGAGGCGCTGATCGATGCCTGGTTCAACCTGAAGGAGGATGTCCGGCGGGACCGGCTCGATCGCAACGTGCTGGTAGACTGACCCCGGGCTCAAACCGAACGTCCCCGGGAGGCGTCTCATCATCCCCGCGCCGTATCGCGATTGGGTGCGGCGGCGAAAATTATGGCACCTTACCTCTGCCAGCGGGCATTCGGATGAGAGACTTCCTGAAGGACCTGACGCATGGCGCGCGGTCACTCCGCAAGAACCCGGCATTCACGACGGTGGCAGTGCTTACCATCGCGCTCGGCATCGGCGCGAGCACGGCCATCTTCAGCGTTGTGAATGCCGTGCTGCTGCGCCCGTTGCCGTATTCGGACGCCGAACGCCTGGTGCTGGTCTGGGGCGACATGCGGGCGCGCGCGGTCTTCGACTTTCCGTTCCCGCCGGCCGACTATCAGGACCTGCGGCAGCAGGCCAACCTGTTCGAGGACTTCGCGGCAGTGAGCACGGGTCGCCAGACCGTGTCGGGTGACAATGGTGACCCCGAGCAGATCCGGTCCGCGTTTGTCACTGCGAATCTTTTCGAGATGCTCGGCATGCGCGTCATCGCCGGCCGGGATTTCGTGGAAAGCGATGCCACACCGCAGGCGCCGCCACCGCAAGGCGTTGCACCGGAGAATGCGCCGCCCCCGCTTCCCGCGATGACCATTCTGAGCCACGGCTTCTGGCAGCGCCGCTACGGCGGCGATCCGAGCATCGTCGGCAGGAACATCGACGTCGGCCAGCAGCGGGCGGAGGTGATCGGGATTCTGGCGCCGGAGGCGGAACTGCTGTTTCCACCGGGCACCAGCATCGAGCGCATACCCGACACCTGGACGGCGATGCGCATCGACTTCGCGGGCGGCTCGCGCATCAACGTGTTCCTGAGCGTCATCGGCAAGCTGAAGCCGGGCGTTACAGTGGCAGCCGCCGAAGCGCAGCTCGAGACCATTGCGGCGCAACTGCGTGAGCAGTTCCCGATCAAGAAGACTGCCGACCTGCATTTCCGGGTCGAGCCGATGCATGACGACCTGGTCGCCGATGTGCGCAGGTTGATCGTGGCGCTGATGGGTGCGGTGCTGTTCGTACTGCTGATCGCGTGCGCGAATGTGGCCAACCTGCTGCTGGTCCGTTCGGCCGGCAAAGAGCGCGAGCTGGCCGTGCGGGCGGCACTCGGTGGCAATCGCTGGCGATTGATGACGCCGGCCCTCGCCGAAAGCCTGCTGCTCGGTGCCGGCGGTGCGGTGCTCGGACTGCTGCTGGCTCAGCTGGGTATTCGAGCACTCATCGCGCTGGCGCCCGATGGCCTGCCGCGCATCGAGTCGATTGGCATCGATCCACTCGTCCTCGGTTTCACGGCGATCGCGGGGTTCCTGGCCGCATTCACTTTCGGCCTGGTGCCCGCGCTGCGGGCATCGCGCACCGATGTTGCCGACATCCTGCGCGAGGCTGGTCGATCGGGTGCGCTCGCACGCGGTAGATTCCTGCGCAGTGCAGTGGTCGTGGCGGAAGTCGCCCTCACATTCGTGTTGCTGATCGGATCCGGACTCATGCTGCGCAGCTTCTCGGCCCTGCAACGGGTGGATCCCGGATTCACGGCGGAAGGCCTGCTCACGTTTGTTGCCAATGCCCGCGGCAACGGCGGACAGCGCGCCGCGTTCATGCAGCAGATGCAACAGCGCCTGGGTGCATTGCCCGGAGTGACTGGCGTAACCGCAGCCACTCCGTTCCCGCTCGATGGCGGCGCAGGCAACGCGCGCTGGGGCACTCAGGAGGCCGCGGCAGATCCGAGCAAGTTCCAGCAGGCCACCGTGCACTTCGTGTTGCCCGGATACTTCGAGACCACAAAGGCCAACCTCATTGCCGGCCGCACGTACACGGTGGCCGACAACAATCCGACCACGCTCAATGTGGTGATCGATGACGTACTTGCGCGCAAAGCGTTCGGTGATCAGCCCGCGGTCGGCAAGCAACTGCTGATCCGCGTGCGTACGAATGAGCCGGAGACCTACACCGTGGTAGGTGTGGTGAAGCAGCAGCGCCACGTTGCACTCACCGGCGATGAACGCGAGACCGTGTTCTTCACCGATGGCTTGATGGGTAATGGTTTGGCCAGCCGCTGGGCCGTACGCACGACCGGCGATCCGCTCACACTGGCAAACAGTGTCAGGGCAGCCGTGAAAGAAATCGATCCGCTGGTCACGGTCGCGGAAGTTCAACCGATGACCGCGCTGGTGGAACGGGCAATGGCACGCACCCGATTTGCACTCGTGCCGATTGCGGTATTCGCCGGGATCGCAGGATTCCTGGCGGCGATTGGACTTTACGGCGTGCTCTCGACGATGGTGAGACAGCGTACAGCAGAGATCGGCGTCCGTGTAGCATTCGGCGCACCACGCTCGCGCATTTTGCAGCTGGTGGTTGGACACGGACTCAAGCTCAGTGCAGCCGGCATTGCAGCGGGCGTGCTGGCCGCATTTGGCGCCACCCGTATTCTTTCGACCCTGCTGGTCGGTGTGGCGCCGACGGACCCGCTCACGTACGGTACGACTGCAGTCGGATTCCTTGCGGTAACCGCAATCGCCTGCTTCCTGCCCGGCTGGCGAGCCGCCCGCATGGATCCTACGGCTGCGCTCCGGGATCCGTAGGCTCGAAGATCCCCTTCATCGCGCGCTCGAGCGCGGCGCGCAGGCCATCGGCGGTGGCACCAAGATGAAAGGCGGCCACCGCGACCGGGCGCATTAGACCGGTCAGAGTTTCCGAGTGGTCGGTCTGCTTGCGCGCGTTGCGCACCGGATTGGCGATGCGCGTACCGCGCGCACCTTCGGTTATTACAACACCGCGACTCTCCAGCTCGCTGTACGCGCGTGCGACCGTTCCGGGCGCGATGTCCAGCTGATCCGCCAGTTGCCGTACGGCAGGAATCCGATCGCCAGGTTTGAGCGCGCCGGTTGCGACACCTTCCTGCACCTGCGCGATGATCTGCTCGTAAATGGACTGCTCCGCCTTGTCATCGATCTGAAAACGAAAAGGCACACCCGCGGCTTCCTGGTCCCAAGCCACGTCTCTCTTGCCGCGGTTCTCGGGTGCTTCACCCAGCACATCGGTGACCAGAGTCACGGCTTGCCGAAGCGTGAGCCCAAGGCTGTTCAGTACCTGCGCCGCGATGCCCTTCTCCTCTTTGAGCAAGCCAATCAGCAGATGCTCCGTACCGACGTATTTATGATCGAAATGCTTGGCCGCACCCATGGCGTACTCCAACACTTTCTTGGACCGCGACGTGTAGGGCAGCTCACCCAGCGCGATGGTTGATTTTCCCTGTCGAACGCTGTCGTTGATACGGTCGCGCACCTCCGCCGCAATGATGTCGGCCCGCTGTAACACCGCCATCGCGACACCTTGACCTTCGCTCAGCAGGCCAAGCAGGAGGTGCTCGGTGCCAACGTAATCATGCTGCATGCGGATCGCTTCCTCGCGCGCCAAGGCCAGCACCTTCCGGACGCGATCCGTGAAATTGTAGTTCATCGTCTCTGGTCGGTTGATGTCAGTTACTGCGCTTCAGGATCGCTTGCCTCGAAGACCTCCTTCACCGCACGCTCCAATGCTTCTCGAACCTCAGCCGCGGTTGCACCCAGGTGAAACGCTGCCATCACTCCCGGTCGCAGCAGACCGGTCAGTGTATCAGCATGACTCCCATCTTCCGCAGGCCGCTTCCGCCGGCTGCCGATTCGAATCCCGCGAGCCCCCTCGATTACCACCACGCCTCGGCTCTCCAGTTCGGTGTACGCCCGCGCCACCGTCGTAGGCGCGATAGCGAGCTCATCGGCTACCTCACCGACCTCAGGCAATGGATCGCCGGGTTTTAATGCACCGGCCACGATGCCTTGCTCGACTTGCTGGATGATCTGTTCATAGATCGAACGGTCCGAACTGTCATCCACGCGAAAGCGAAAGCCGCTGTCGGTTGGCGCGTTTGCCACGGCGCCTAATAACTCCCGCGTGATTCGCGCTGCATCCTGCAGGGTCAAGCCGAGGCTGTTCAATACCTGCGCAGCGACGCCTTTTTCTTCCCGCAGCAATCCAATCAGAAGGTGTTCGGTGCCCACGTACGAGTGATTGAGATCGGCGGCGGCCGCCATCGCGAAATCGATGCTCCTCTTCGCACGCGACGTGTACGGCAACTCGCCACTCAGCGGGGCGCCGCGACCCTTTCGAACACTGTCGTTGACGCGTTCGATCAGGGCGTCGAATTCAATGTCGCTTCGTCTCAGTACTTCGGCAGATACGCCCTCGCCCTCACGAATGAGTGCCAGCAGAAGGTGCTCAGTGCCGACGTATTCATGGCCCAGTTCGATCGCTTCCTGCCGCGCCAGGGCGAACACCTTCCGCGTGCGATCCGTGAAATTGAACTGTCCAGTTGAGCGCCGACGCCTTCGCGGTCGGCGTCGGTCCGGGTCATTGTCGTCGGGCTGCCCGCCGCGTTTGAGCCATTCCAGCACGCCCACCTCCGTTTGTACCAATGTTGTTGGAACATGGGACTGGAGGCGTTTTGTGTCAAGACTGTTATTACAAGGCGGCGCAGGACGGGACCAGGCGGACCACCACCCCATCCTCCCGATCTGACCCATCGAAAATTTCTTCTTCACGTGGTTGCCGCATCAGGGCTGCAACTCTGCGGTCGAACGTAGATCGAAGTTGGGTTTGCCATTTCCGAAACGGCCAAACCGGGAGGATGGGGTGGTGGTCCGCCTCCCTAGCGGAAGATCACCGTACCTCGCGAGGTCCGAATGCCATCGGTGCAAGCGATGCGCAAGCGCTTGCCTCGTGGCAGACTGGAGAGTTGGGCGGAAGCGGAGGATGCGACGGCCAGCAGAGAGCCGGTTTCGAGGTCGACGACGGCTACGGCTCGGGCAGCAGTATCCGCGCAACGCACCGTCACGCCACGGCTCGTGCCGGTGACGGTGTTCGGCCTTACCCGTGCATTGCTCGAGCTGACGGTTTGCGGTCTTGTGATGCGCGCGGCGTGGGTGGGTCCTCGCACTTCGACAGTGGCGAGCGCGGCTTCCAGCTCTGGAGTCGCCTCGATAGCGAGAGTAAAGGCTCGAACGTCCGGTGCGTGATCGATTTCGGCGGGCTCGAAGTTCCGGGAGAAAAGAAGGCGTCCGGCGTGATCGCGGCCCTCAAGGCGGTACCTGCCGTTGCTCTCGGCGCGGGTGGGTCTGCCGTCCAGCACGAACGCGGGTTCGAGCTGGATGGTGCGATCATCGGTTATGTGGCCGCGCACGATGAGGACAGGGGCACGCGTGAGTGCCTCGGGCGTCGCAGCCACCGGTCCCGTGCCTCGCGCATCGAGTACGGCTCCATACGTGTACAAACTGACCCAGGCGGGGCTGCAGTAGCCCATCACATCGCCGCTGCTCGCATCCATGGTAATGGCAGAGGAAGTGAGGCCGGTGGCCCAGGAGTACACATCGTGACCGGGGATGCCGATGGTGCCATTGCTTTGCGGGAACTGCGGGTCCGGGCTGGCGGCCGAGCCGCAGGGTGCGTGTCGGCGCGTGAAGTTGTGGCCGAGCTCGTGAGCGATGAGCTCGCGCGATTGGGCCTGATTGCTGAACCAGCCCGGTGCAACGGCCAGAGCTGTACGGGTGTTTGCGCCCGTGGTGGTCGCGGACGGGGGGATGTAGGCAAAACCGCCAAAGGTGGTGAAGTTGAACCCGGCCGGCGGCCGCATCAAACCAAACCAATGCACTTCCGGATCGCCGGGATCGACCATACGTGCCATGTCGAGCTGACTGAGCACCTGCGTCCAGAACGCGGACAGACCACCAGAAGGCGGCGTACCGAAGCTGGTGTTGGTGGTGAACGCAGTACCGATCGTAGGTGTTATGACTCCGAGTGGATGCACACTGCGCAGGGTGCGCAAATATTCGGGCATCAACGCCGTGGAAACGGTGACGGTCGAATTGTTGTGCGCGGCGAGGACACTGGGGACGAAGCGCACCTTCAAAGGTGCCACGGTAGTGGTGACGATGTTCCCCGTCCCGGTCCTCGGAAACACATTGTTCGTGCGGTCCTCATCCACCGTGAGCCGGCGCGGGTCGACTTCGGCTTGCCAGCCCAGTCCGCTCCTCAACACGGTTGCGGGCACGAGGAACTGTGCGGTTGGCGCAGCGTAACTGGGGGAGGAGCCGATCACGCCAGTCGTATTTGCGGTGTCGGTCCGAATCGGCGTGCCATTGGCCTCGAAGAGCCGCAACACGACTTGAACCGGTGGTGCTGTGGGGTTGGCCTCCGGAACGCGGATCAGAACATTGACCGCAGCCGCATTGCCATTCAGAACGATTGGGACGGATCCAAACACTTCCTGGATCGCTTGCGTGAATTGCGCATCCAGGATGCTGAGATCGTTGGCGGGCGGCAGCGTCACCGTGACGATGGCACTGTCGGCGATGCCTTCGCTGACTGCACGGATGACAACGGGACCGGCCGTCAAACCGGAGACCAGTCCTGTCGTCGATACCAGGGCGCGCGTTCCATCGGATGAGGACCAGGTCACGGCTCGACCGGTCAGGACCGTACCGTCACTGGAACGTACGCTGGCGGACAATTGTGTGGTTTGACCAACGAACACCGATGTGAATTCAGGCGTTACCAGGACCATCGCCACGCGTGGCGGCCCACTGGTGTCATTGCTGCACGCAGCAGCCAGCGCGAGGATGCCAAGCCATCTCAGGTGTATTGTACGATTCATCCATGGATTCTAAGCATCCATCACAAACCGGGGAACCGTTTTGACGTGGCCAGTTACTTTCGAAACATGAATAAACGTTTGATCATGGCGCCGGTGTCGTGCCTGCTGTTAGCAGCGTGCGATTCCATTCCGCTCTCCACCGAGAGCGAGCCGGCCACGCCTCATGAAGCCTACGCGCGCGGATTGAGGCAGGCAGGGCTGCTCGAGACTGCGCTGGGTCGCGAATGGCTGGGTGCGGCCGATGCCGCGCTGCGCTCTCCAGTTCAGGCCACACTGCCGATCCAGGAGGCCGGCTATTTCCCGAGCGATCGACCGCGTGCAATCGCGTTCCAGGTGAACCTGATTCGTGGGCGCCGCCTCGTGTTGGAGGCCGACCTCGCGCCAGCGGCCGGCGCGCTGTTGTTCATCGATGTCTATACCGTGCCGGAATCCGAGGGCGATTCTCTGCGTCATCTGGTCTCGGCGGACAGCGGGACCCGTTACCTGGCATTCGAGCCGCGACGTACCAGCACCTACATCGTTCGTGTGCAACCGGAGCTTCTCCGTGGCGGCAGGTACCGGCTCGCACTGCGGGAGGAACCCGCGCTGGCATTTCCGGTTGATGGCGGCGTCGACCAATCGATTCAGAGCGGATTCGGTGCACCGCGCGATGGCGGAGTGCGCGACCATCATGGCATCGACATCTTCGCACCGCGCGGCACGCCTGTGCTTGCCGTCGCAGCCGGCGTGGTTACGCGGGTACGGGAAACGCCGCGCGGCGGACGCGTGGTCTGGGTGCGCGATGAGCAGCGAGGCAACAACCTGTACTACGCTCACCTCGACCGGCAGCTGGTCGAAAGTGGTACCACAGTACAAATCGGTGACACGCTCGGCCTGGTCGGCAATACCGGGAATGCACGCACTACACCGCCGCATTTGCACTTTGGCGTGTACCGGCGCGGCGAAGGTCCAACCGATCCGCGTCCGTGGGTGGCGCGGATCAGTGCTCGAGCCGCGCCGATCCGTGCCGACACCGGCCTGCTGGGCGAGCGCGGGCGCACGGTGCACGCAGCCGTGTTACGCGCAGCTCCCGGGCACGAGGCAGCTTCGATTCGGGAGTTATCGGCGGCGACTATCCTGCGGGTGTGGAGCGCACGCGGCGACTGGTATCAGATCGCCTTGCCGGATGGCGCGTCGGGTTACGTGCCGGCTGTGGACGTCGAACTCGCTGCAATGCCGTTGCGCACGCTGAACACCCGTAATACCACGACGTTGCTGGCTCAGCCCACTTCGTATGCCGCCATCATCGACTCCTTACCCGCAGGGAACCTCAGCGTCCTGGGGCACTTCGGTTCCCACCTGCTCGTGCGCGCAGACTCATTGGTCGGCTGGATTGGGCAGTAGGTGGACCCGGCCACCGAAACCCAACTCGTAGCGGGCTTGCGCGCGGGCGCGGCGGATGTGCACGAGGCGGTTTTTCGTGCCTATTACGCCCGCCTGTGCGACTTTGCCAACAGTTATCTACACAACCGCTCCGACGCCGAAGAAATCGTGCAGGACCTCTTTCTCGCGTTGTGGCAAAAGCATGCGCAGCTCGAAGTGCGCACCTCGCTCAGGGCCTATCTGTTCACTGCGGTGCGCAATCGGGTATTGAATCGTAATGCGCATGCCCGGCTCGAGCAGCGCTACCTCGAGGATCTCGAGCGGGTCGACCTGGAGCCGGTCGGCACCGTGCCGGTGGATCAACGCATCGAAGCCATAGAAATCGCCGAACGCGTGCAGACGGCAATGGCGGAGCTTCCGCTGGGGTGCCGGCGAGTATTGACCCTGCGCTGGAGCGATCAGTTGACGTATGGCGAGATCGCCGAAGTGTTGGGGATTTCGCTGAAAGGCGTCGAGAACCAGCTGGCGCGTGCACGCAAAACCCTGCGCCAGCGTCTAGGCGACCTGATCGAGTAACAAAAGCTTTGAACCGGTCAGTTGCCGTCTCCTGACGCGCAGCTGACGTGTTCAGAGCTTACCGTGACCATCGCCAGCAAAGACGGCTGTGGGGTGCATGGCCGGCTCGCCTGTCTAGGCTACAGACATGAGAACTCCCATCGATTTCGAGCAGCTCGACCGCTTTCTGAGCGGCGAATCCTCCGCCGAGGAGCAGGAGCGCCTCGCGCGCCGGGCGGTTGAGGATCCGGAGCTGCGCCAGCTACTGGACAGCCTCGCCACAAATGTGCGTAAGGAATCCGGCACGTGGAACACGGATCAGGCCTGGTCGGATTTGCAGAAGCGAGGGCAGCGCCGGAAGGCGTTGTGGAGGCCGGGCCTGGCCGCGGCAGCGCTGCTCGTCCTGGCGGTTGGCACCGCGGTCGTATATCGGAGTCGCACCGGCGAGGTATCAGAGCAGATCAGCAGTGCGGCGCAGGAGTATCGCACCGCGCGCGGCGAACGGCGCGACATCACGCTGTCCGATGGGAGCGAGATTGTGCTGTCAGCCGGCAGCGCAGTGCTGGTTCCGGCCGACTTTGCGCAAAACCGGACGGTCCGGCTCGAGGGTGAAGCATTCTTCGAGGTAGAACCAGATGCGAGTCGGCCATTCACCGTGCTTTCGGGGCCGGCGCGGACGCGCGTGCTGGGCACTGCCTTCAACGTCAGCGCGCATCCCGGCGGCGCAATCGAAGTCGCGGTCGTGAGTGGACGCGTTGAGCTCAGGCACGATCGGGCCAATGACGGCTCGGGCGCTGTGCTGAATCCGGGGCAGTCCGGCCGGCTGGAGGGGAACGCGCAGATTGTGGTCCGCACGGTCGATTTGAATGACTACATCGCATGGCGTCAGGGCCGGCTGGTTTTCCGCGATGTCAGTTTGAGCGAAGTGACGGCCACGCTGGAGCGGTGGTATGAAGTCGACCTCGAGATCAGCGATGCGGCGCTCGCCCAGTCGCATGTGAACGCATTTTTCGAAAAGCAAAACCTGAACGAAATACTCGACGTATTGGCGGAAACGCTCGATGCGCGTTACGAGCGCACGGGCTCCAGCATCACGTTTTATCGGAAGTGACCGTTTCTATGACGAAGTGGAGCACGGTTCGGCAAGCACTGTGGACTTTCCTCGTAGTGTGCTCTGGCAGCGCTGCTGCACAGACGCAGGGCGACACACTCAGCAGTTTTCAGCTTCTCCAGGATGCGGCACGTGCGCCGGCTACTGCACGCGTGCCGGTTTCCGTCGCATTCAATCGCGCGTCACTCGATGATGCCGTGCGTGAGATCGCACGCCAGAGCGGTCTGGGCATCAGCTACCGACCGGACCTGCCCGAACTGACCCGCAGAGTATCCTTGCTGGCGACCCGCATGCCGGCAGCCGAAGCGCTTCTGCGTGTGCTGGACGGAAGCGGGCTGGACCTCATGATCGCGCCGCACGGCCGCACGCTCATGCTGCGCAGCAGGCCGGCCGGTGCTGCACAGCCATGCGCAATTGCCGGGACCATTCGAGGCGCAGATGGGCTGCCGCTGGCAAGTGTGGATGTGCGGATTTCCGGTACGGCCGGCCGTACCATCACTGGAGCGGACGGCCGATTCTGCATCCAGCGGCTGGCGGCTGGCAGTTATCTGCTCGAAGCCGGGCTGCTGGGATACGAGGTCGCGCGGGTCGATCGGGTGGTAGTTCCTTCCGATGCGGCACACAGCATCGCCATTAGCCTGACGCCTGCTGCGATCAAGCTGACCGATGTCGTGGTCACGCCGGGCCATTTCGGTATTGCCCACGAAGCCATCAACCAGCCACAAACGCTGAGTCGCGAGCAGATCGAAACGCTGCCGCAGCTGGCGGAAGACATCTACCGGACAGTGAACCGGCTGCCCGGCGTCAGTACCAATGAGATGTCGGCCAAGTTTACCGTGCGTGGCGGCGACGACAAATCGATGCTGGTCAAGCTCGACGGTCTCGAGCTGTTCGAGCCGTTTCATCTCAAGGATTTCGATGGCTCGCTTTCGATCCTGGATGTTGCGGCGATCGGCGGCGTGGACCTGACCACGGGCGGTTTCTCGGCGGAGAACGGCAATCGATTGACCGGCGTCTTCGATTTGCGCACGACCAATCGGATCGTGCCAAAACCGCGCACTACGATCGGGCTGAGCCTGAGCAACGCGCGCATCATGTCGCAGGGCTCGTTTGCCAACGGCAACGGCCTGTGGCTGGCGTCGGCACGGCGCGGGTACCTCGACATCCTGCTCAAGCTGATCGATGAAGAGGGTGTCGACCCGCGTTACTACGATCTGCTGGGCAAGGTGGTCTACCAGCTGTCCCCCAGGCATCGGATCTCGATCAATGCACTGCGCGCGGGTGACACCGGATTCCTGGAAGACGATGATGGTGTGGGCACGATCAGTAGCAGCTACGGCAGTACCTACGGCTGGCTGACTTGGGACGCCGAGCTGGGCTCGCGACTGCGGGTTGAATCGCAGATCAGTACCGGTGCGCTGGATTGGAATCGCGATGCGGAAGAACATGGCACGGGCAATGATTTCGATGTCAAAGACTTTCGTGAGTTTCAATACGTCGGCGTGAAACAGGATTGGCAGGCCAACCTGACGGATCGGTTCGCGCTGAAGTGGGGCGGCGAAATGCGCAGCGCATCCGCCGACTACGACTACTACGCCCGGGTAGGCCGGACCAGGATCGAGTCCGGCCAGAGGATCCAGTTTTACGATTCCACTGCGGCCACATTATCGCCCAGCGGTACCGATATGAGTGCCTACGTCGCCCAACGTGCGCGACCCTGGTTCCCACTCACGATCGAAACCGGATTGCGCTGGGACCGGCAGTCGGTGACCGGCACCGATCAGTTGTCACCACGGGTGAATGCCGCACTGTCGATCGGCGCCCGCACCACGATTCGAGCCGCGTGGGGACGTTATGCCCAGCCTCAGCTGCTCTACCAGCTGCACGTGCAGGACAACGAGCAGCAATTCAGCCGGCCGGAACGTGCCGAGCAGATGGTGCTGGGCATCGAGCGCAGTTTTGGCCACGGCATAACCGCACGTGTGGAAACGTATCGCCGTAACGAATTCGACCTGCGGCCCCGCTACCGAAACCTGCGCGGCACGATCGAACCGGTGGCTGAAGTCGAGAATGACCGCGTGCGTTTTGACCCGGAGCGCGCGCGTGCGGAAGGCATCGAGCTGTTTGGACAACGTCACGGTGTACGGTCGAGCTGGTCAGTGAGTTATGCGCTGGCCCATGCATACGATGTGGTCGAAGGCCGAAAGCAGGATCGGCCTTTGGACCAGCGACATACGTTTTATCTCGACTATTCGCTGGCGCCGTCGCCGGCCTGGCGCTTGAGCTGGTCCTGGCAATACCACTCGGGCTGGCCGATCACGGCTTCGACTTTCCACGCCGACTCGCTGACCAACGGCGACATCTGGTTCATCGAAGGCTTCGGCCAACACTACGCCGACCGGCTGCCGTCGTACCACCGCATGGACCTGAGGGTCACCCGCAACTTCGAGCTGAAGCGCGGCCGGCTGGCCATGTTCCTGGATGTGTTCAATCTGTACGATCGTGACAATCCGCAATCGTACAACTACAACATCAACTTTCGTAACGGCCGGCTCGACGTCACGCGCGGGATCGAGCCGCTGCTGCCACGCTTGCCCACGATCGGCGTTACCTGGGAGTTCTAGAGAGAGTCGAAGAGGGTGACTGCACGCCGACATTCCATGATATGCCCGATCGGGCATATCGCCGATGCCCTGCGTGATCCAGGCGATTTGTACCGATGACGGTCGGGTACCTTGCGCAGACTTTCTAACGCACGGTTACCTTCCGTGCATCGCTTGCATTGGATCGGCGGCGGCCGCTAGGCGAGCGGGGAGCCAGGCAGCCAGCGTGGCGGTTCCGCTCAATACCGCGGCGGCGGCCAGCAAAACGAAGGGGTCGAGGGGCTCGACACCGAAGAGCAAGGAAGCGATGAGGCGGGTGCCTACGGCGGCCAGCGCGATTCCGAAGGTTACGCCGAACACGACGAGGACAGCGCCTTCGCGCATCACCATCCGCACCAGGCCATGAGCTGAAGCGCCGAGCGCGAGGCGGATGCTGAACTCGCGTTGGCGCTGGGCAATGGTATAAGCGATTACACCATAGAGTCCGACACAGGCGAGCGTGAGCGCGACTGCGGCAAATCCGGCGAGCAGCGCCAGGATGAAGCGGCGGGCGGCGGTGCGTTCGGCCATCATGGTGGCCACGGTCTTCACATCGGAGATGGGCTGTTCGGCATCGAGGGAGCGAATGACGCCGCGCAGCGCGGGTGTGAGCGCGATCGGGTCCTGGTCCGCGCGCACGACCAGGGTCATCCAGCGCCAGGGATACTGCAAATGCGAGACGTAGATCTGGCCGCCGGATTCAGCATCGAGTCCATAATGCTTCACGTGACCGACAATGCCGACGATGGTAGCCATGGAGTCGCGTCCGGGCACCTTGATGCGCACGCCGAGGGCAGTACCGTTGCGCTCGACTTTCCGGGCGAATGCATCGTCGACCACGGCGACCGGCTGTGAGTCGTACCGGTCGGTCGTCTGAAACGCGCGCCCCTGGACCAAGCGGATTCCCATGGTCTCGAAATAATTCGGACCGACGATGTAGCGATCGCCTTCAGGCAACTCGATGCCCGGTACGTTGCTGGTCGAGCCGGTATCGACCGCGATGCGATCCCAGTCGCCGCTGAACGGGACGATGCTGGTCATCGCGGCGGAACGGACACCGCGCTGGGCCAGCGCTCGTGTGGTTACCTCCTCATAAAAGCGAGGCATGGCTTCGCCCTGGTACCGGGCGGCGGGCAGGCTCATGGACAGCGAGACCAGGTTGGCCGGGTCGATGCCGGGATCGATCTGCAGCAGGCGCGCAAAGCTCTTGATGAGCAGCCCGGCACACAGGACGAGAGAAAGCGCGAGCGCCAACTGGGTGATGGCCAGACTGCCGCGCACCCGTCGCGCGCGCACAGATGTGGTGCCCCGGCCTTCGTCGCGCAGCGTCTTCTGAATGTCGGCCCGAGTAGCGCGCAGGGCAGGCAGCAAGCCAAACACCAGCGCGGCGCCAACGGCGCAGACCAATGTAAAGACGAGCACGCCAAGGTCGACACTGACCTGCTGGTTACGAATGGTGACAGGTGCAAGCTGCATCAATGAGCGCAGCCCGAGGACTGCGAGGACGATTCCGAGTAGTGCACCGAGCCCGCCCAGCACCAGGCTTTCCGTCAGCAACTGGCGCACAATACGCGCTGAGGTAGTACCGAGCGCGGTACGGATCGCGAATTCCTGACTGCGATAGCTGCCGCGCGCGATCAACAAGTTGGATGTGTTGGCGCACGCAATCAGGAGGACGAGTCCGGCTGCCAGCATGAGAATCAATACCGGGCCGCGCGTGTTGCCGCCAATCACGAGCTCGCGCAGCGGGAATAGTACGGCAAACGCACCTTTGTTTTCCCGCGGATACTCTTTCTGCAACTGTTCGGAGACGCGCAGTAGCTCGGCCCGCGCCTGTTCGGCGGTCACGCCGTCTTTGAGACGCGCCGCCACGTTCAGGTATCGGCTGCTGCGCGTATCCTGGTCGTCTCGATAGTTCGGCGCCCAGACATCACCACCCAGTTCGACGTTCGGCGCGCGGTAATCCGGTGACATAACACCTACGATTTCCCGGGCATTGCCGTTCAGCACGAGACTGCGGCCAATGACCCCGGGATCGCCGGCGAACCCGCTTTGCCAAAGCTGCCACGATATCCAGACGATGCGCGGACTGTTGGGAACATTGTCGGTCGGAAGCATGGGCCGGCCCAAAGCCGGCTTCACCCGGAAGACATCGAACAGCTCGCTGGTAACCAGCGATCCCGTCAACCGGCGCGCCTCGCCTAGTCCGGTCAATACCGGCGTCCAGCCGTCGAAGACCGCCATCGCAGCGAAGCTGGTCGTGCGCGCTTTCCAATCCTCGAAGTTCGCGTACGAGGTCGTGGTTTGCGGGTCGCGACTCGGGAGCTTATCCGATTCGCCAATCAGGACGATACGTTCCGAGCCATCATAGGGTAGCGGCCGCAGCAATACGGCACGCACCACGGAGAACACCGCTGTCGTTGCACCGATGCCCAGTCCAATCGTAAATACGGCGATCAGCGCGAAAGCCGGCGCCGATTTCAGCTGACGCAGCGCAAAGCGAATGTCCTGTCGCGCTGCGTCCAGCAGGCTCGCACGGCGCTCGCGCCTCGTACGATCGCCGACCAGACCGGCTACTTCGCTGCGGATTCGCTCGCGATCACCGAATTGTCGCGCAGCTTCCAGGCGCGCATCCTCCGCCGACAGGCCCTCCCGTTTCAACTGCTCGGTCTTCATCTCGAGATGATACGCCAGCTCTTCATCCACCTCACGACGCTCACGACCCGGCAGTCGCAGATAGCGCTTGAATTTGCTCATAACCGCCCTCAGGCCGGGGTCAGCACGCGCGCAACCGCGCGTACGTAGGTAGTCCAGTTACTCTCCTGCTGGCGCAGCTCCCGGCGACCAGCCGTCGTTAATCGATAATATCGAGCCTTTCGATTATTCTCGGTCTGGCCCCACTCACCCTGTACCAATCCCCGCTTCTCCAGCCGATGCAAGGCCGGATACAGCGCGCCTTCCTCGATCAGGATGTCATCCCGGGTGCGCTCCTTGATCCATTGCGCTATGGCATATCCGTTCAGGCTTTCCCAGCTCAGCGTCTTCAGCACGAGCAGTTCGAGCGTGCCCTGCAGCAATTGTGTCCCGCGCCGCATTGGTCTCCTAAGCATCTTATGGGAATAGGGCGTACCGCGGTCATGTACCATTGGACATGGCGGTACTGCAGATGGTTGTAACGACCTATAAAGTGGTTAGGGGAGTAACGGAATTCAACGGACGTTCACGTGTACGTTCACGTGTCCTTGAAGGCCTGACCCTCGTGAAGGCAGTCGTTTCCTTCGGCAGGGGCAGTGTCTTATTTTATCCACATGCGAGAGCAAAACGTGGCGGCTGATGAACGGCTTGTGCGGTTGAAGGCCGAGCTGGCGCCGGAGCTGGAGGTGATCCGCCGGATCGGCGAAGGCTCAGTCGCGGAGGTGTATCTGGCGCGGGAACCGGCGTTGAAGCGGATGGTCGCGGTCAAAGTGCTTCGGCATGACGTGGCCACGGACGAGACCAGCCGTCTTCGGTTCGAGCGGGAAGCGCAGGCGGCTGCGAGCATTCACCATCCCAACATTACGAGTATCTATCGGGTGGGCCGTCTGCCCAGTGGAATTCCCTACATCATCATGGAGTACGTCGACGGGCGTACGCTGGCGGATCTGCTGGAAGCCCGTGGCCCGCTGGCGCTGGATGAGGTGCGGCGGATTCTGGCGTCGATTGCGTCGGCACTGGCGGCCGCGCATCGGAAGAACATCGTGCATCGTGACGTTCGGCCGGGCAATGCGATCCTGGAGGAGGAGACTCGCCGTGTCGTCCTGATGGACTTTGGCATTGCTGCACTGATCGACACGGGCACGCAGGATGCGAAACGGCTGACCACGATCGGCCGGCCCTTGGGGGATCCGCTGCACATGAGTCCGGAGCAGCTGCGGGGCGAGGCGGTGACGCAGCAATCGGATGTGTATGGGATCGGCGTGCTGGCCTACGAGCTGCTGACGGGCGTGGGGCCATTCGGCAAGCGCATCGGTTCACAGCTAACGCAGGAGCCACCCGCGCTTCACGACCTGCAGCCCCATCTCGATGTCGAGTTCAGCGCGTTGATGAAGCGTTGTCTGGCGAAGAACCCGGAGCACCGTCCGCGGGCCAATGAGGTGTTCGAGTCGTTGATGCGGGCTCCGGGTCCGGGCGCGTCGACTGCAGTACCGATCGCGCTCACCGAGCCGGCAGGCGGCCTGAACGGCTTTTTCCGAGAGCTCGGGCGGCGCAAGGTGTATCGGGTTGGCGCAGCATACCTGGCCGCGGCGTTCGCGATTCTGCAATTCTCGGACAGCATCCTCAACGGTTTGCCGCTGGACGTCGAAGAGTGGTATGACCGTATCGTATTGACGACCCTTGCTGGTTTCCCAATCGCGTTGATCCTCAGTTGGTTATTCGACATCACGCCGACCGGTATCAGGCGGTCGCGATCGAGCGACGGCGCCGCGCAATCGCGCGCGTTGCTGCCGCTGATCGGCCTGGGTGTCAGCATTGCGGCTGCGTTTATCGTTTGGTGGCTGCTGCTGCGCTAATGGTTGGCGTTCCCACTTTCAATGGCGTCGCCCGGCTGTTTCACTCGGCTCATGATTGGCCGCGGATCAGCACCACCGGACTCGCACGCGATGCCCTGAGCGCTGGAATGAGCGCGGATACCAGCGCAACGGCCGGCAGCGCGATACACACGACCGTCAACGAGAGTGGGTCGCGTGGCGAAATGGCAAAGACCTGATCCTGAAAGCGCGGTGCCAGGTTCCAGGCAATCAGCGCACCTGCTGCGGCGCCAAGCGCGGCAATCGCGCCAGCGCGCAACAAGACGGCAATCAGGAGTCTACTCGAGGTGGCGCCAAGCGCGGATCGGAGTCCAAGCTCGCGCATCTGCTGCGATACATCGAAGGACACCACTGCGTAAAGTCCGAGGGTAGCCAGGATCAGCGCCAGAATGCCAAACGTCGTGAAGAGAACAGCGCCGAGCCGCCAGGGCCGCATCTCGGGTTCGAGCTGATCGCGCAGGGCAGTTGTCTCGATATACCGGACGCGGGGCTGACCGTCGGAAATGAGTTGTCGAACGTCGGTCAGCACGCGCGCACGGTCTGCGTTATCGGCCAGGCGAATCACGAGAGTCTCGAGGTCGGCCCGAGTCGGATGTTGGGCCGCAGCGATATAGAACTGCATGGAAGGTTCGGCACGGACACCGGAGAGTCTGGCGGTTTCGACCACACCCACAATCCGCGTGCAATTGGTTGTGTTCTGACCGACGTAGAGGCAGCGGCCGATCGCGCCTTTGGGGAAAAGCCTGCGCGCGAATTCCTCATTCACGACGCCCGCAGGCTCGGATCCCGCAGCATCCGCTGCGTCAAGCAGGCGTCCGGCCAGGAGGCCCAAATCAAGCGCCTTGAAGTAATCGCCAGCAACCGAGTGGAAATACACGCGGCCCGGGACGGAATCCCAACCCTCGACATTGAAGGCCGTACCATGGCGATTGAAGAAGGGGAGCGTGGATGCCGCACCGGCGGCCGTAATGTCCGGCACGCGCGCCAGCGCCGCGGCCAAGTCAGAATATGCCCGATTCCGGTCGACCAGGCCTTCATCAATGACCAGCCGAATGAACCAAGCGTGATCGGGGTCGATACCAAGATCGGCGTCAGCGGCATTGCGGAAGCTGCGCACGAACAAGGCGGCGCCAATCAACAGCACGACCGATAGCGCGACCTGGACGACGACCAGCGTCGTGCGCAGACGTGCACGGCCGCCGGCAATTGAGCTGGCGGACGCGCGCAAAGAACTCAGTACATCGGAGCGCGCCATTTGCAGCCCGGGCAGCACCGCTGCAGCGACCCCGGCAAAGACAGCAATCGCCGCGGTGACCCAGGCCACACGTGACGAGAAGCCGATCGTGTCCCAGGCGTAGTCCGGCAGGAAAATGCGCTGGATAACTCTGCCGCCGTACCGCGCGATCAGCAATGCAGCCGCGCCACCCAGCAGCGCGAAGAGAACCACCTCGAGCAGGCTCTGACCGATCATTCGGGTGCGCGTGATACCCAGCGCGAGCCGAATGCCCAGCGCGCGTTGCTCGCGAATCGCACGCGCCAGCAGAAGGTTCGAGATATTCAGGCTTGCTATGATCAGCAAGGCGAGCGACATGAGCACGAGCCAGCGCGCGACGTTCACTTCAGCCGGCGCAAGCGGACTGCGGCCCGGGATCAGCGACGTGAGCGCAACACGCGTGTTCCGGGGATACTCCAAAAGGCCGATCGGGGCAGCGTAGATCGTGCGGAATTTCGTGGTAAGCTCAGTTTCCGCAGCCTCTACCGTTACACCCGGTGCCAGCCGGACCACGATCCGGAGCCACTGGTTCGAGCGCGACTGCTGCCAGCCGGCCTGGTCGATCGCGCTACGGTAGGGCACGATCGGCAGCCACAAATCCACCGGCACCATATCGATGCCCGCAAAGCCTTTCGGCAGCACTCCTATGATCGTGTGTGGTCCCTGCCCAAAGTCGATGGTCTGGCCGATTGCGTCGCGGCTACCCGCGTATTGCCTCTGCCAATACCCGTGACTCAGCATGACCACGCGCTCGACACCGGCTCGATCATCTTCGGCCATAATCAGTCGCCCGATCTGAGGCGCGACTCCAAGAACTCCGAAGTACGCGCCGGACACCATCATGCCTTTGGCCCGCCGCGCTTCGTCACCCCGGCCGATGGTCAGATCTCGGGTCGAGAAGTAGTAACCGGCACTTCCAGCCAGCGCCCTGGCGCCACTCAAATCTCCCAGATCGGGATAGCTGCGAACGGGCTGGAAGTAGTCGCGACCCAGCGCTGGTGCGTAAAACTGCGCAGTGTACACCCGCAACGACCCCGGATCGTGCAGCTGCGGGGGCGGACGCAACAACAGCCGGTCGATCACGTTGAATACCGTCGCATTCGCGCCAATGCCGAGCGCAAACGCGACGACGATGCCGACCGACAGCCCCGGCGCGTAGGACATTGAGCGCCAGGCGTACTTGATTGCATCACCCAGCGCCCCCAATCGATCGTGCCAGCGCAGCTGCCGCGCGAAATCGCGGTCGATCCCGATCAGTTCGTGGCGGTAGCGGGCCTCGTCCCCAAACCGCCGCCGCGCTTCCGCCTCCGCCTCCGTGCGCGATAATCCACCGCTTTCCAATTCGCGAATCACTTCCTCAAAGTGAAACGCGAGCTCCTCCTCCAGGTCGCGGTCAGTCTGTCGAATCCTGATTGTGCGTTGGAAAGGTCGATGATTCATGAGCGGCCTCAGGCGGGCGTCTTCCCTCAAATGTTGAGGGCAGAAGATTGCAGCCGTGCCCGCCAAAGGCAAGGGTAGTGAAAGGGCACGAACCGCAGTCCCAGCCACGAGAGCAGCGTGGCTGGTTCGGACAGGAAGGGCAGCGGTTACGATCCGGCCGATCGGCTCGAGCCGGTGCCCTGCGCGGGAAAGTCGTCTGGCCAGAGCGACCGCAGGATGCGCATGAAGCGCGGGTGGTTGCGCAGCGGTTTGAAGCGCGGGACGGATCGCAGATAAATCACGAGCCCGGAGCGATCTTCGATCAATCGTTCGCACTCGTCGAGAGCGAGCTCGACTTCGCCCAGCGCGAGGTGCAGTGAGAAAAACGCGTACGGCGATATGTACTGGTGCTCGGCTAGGCCCCGCAGCTTCTGAAGGAAAGCTCGCGCTTCCGCAGTCCGGCCGCTGCGAGCGAGCTGTGCACCGTAGGGTCCGTACCAGAGTCTGGGCGCATCCGGCACGGCGAGAACCCGCTCGAATTCCGCAATCGCCTCCGGCAATCGATCGGCGGCCGCGTAGGCCGTGGCCAGCCAGAAGCGAGGCAGGAACTGCTTCTGATCGAGTAGAACTGCGCGTTCCAAAACGGAAACCGCTTCGTCTATGCGGCCGCCCATGATCAGCGTTTCACCGTACCGGTAAGCGGCGATCAACGAGTGCGGGTGTGCCTGAACTGCGCGCCGGCCGTGTTCGATCGCCTGATCATGACGCTCCAGACTTTCCAGTAACAGTGCCTTCCAGGCGAGTGCGTCCTCGTTGCGCGGATCCAGTTCCAGTGCGCAATCGAATTCAAACATAGCGGCCGGCCAATCCCACTCGAACGACATCAGCAGAGCTGCCAGAGATGCGTGCGCCAGTGCGGATGATTCATCCAGCTCGAGGGCGCGTCGCGCAGCGATCATTGCCGGAGGATAGAGCTCCGACGGCAGGCGCGGCTGGGAGAAGCTCATCATGGCCGACGCCTGCGCAATGCCGGCGTAGGCATCGACGAAATTCGGATCCAGCTCGAGGGCACGCTGGCAGAGTTTGACCGCCTGCTCCAGATCCTTCGTGCTGAACTGCGTGCCGAGTGCACGGGCCTGCAGATAAAGGTTGTAGGCTTCAACGCTTTGAGTGGGCTCGCGGTCGAGTCGCGCTTCCTCTGCGGGGGTCAGCTGGATGCGCAACGCGGATGCGATCTTGCGCGCGACATCACTCTGCACCTCGAAAATATCGGAAAGATCGCGATCATAGGTCTCGGCCCAGAGATGCCGATCACCGGCGGCTTCAATGAGCTGCGCTGTGATGCGCACGCGATTACCAGCGTGCCGCACACTGCCTTCGACGACGCTGCCCACTCGCAGTTCATTGGCAATGTCGGTGAGGCTGCGCGTGGTGTTCTTGAAGCGCAGCACCGAGGTCCGGCTGGTCACGCGGAGGCCGTTAATGCGCGAAAGATGGGTCAGAATGTCTTCGGTCATGCCATCGCTGAAGTACTCGTTCTCGGCATCGCCGCTCAAGTTGGCGAAGGGAAGGACGGCCACGGCAGTGCGGGCGTGCGCCGCGCTTTCATGCGTAGCCGCAACTGTGTCAACCGACTGCGTTCTAACCATTCCGCCTGGCGTGTGGTCGAAGGTCCAGCTCACGGCGAGAACGACCGGAAACGCGACCAGTGCAATGAGTGTTAGGATCTGCATGGCCGCGGCTGGCAAGCCCAGCACGTCGACCAGAAGGCTCGCGCCCTGCAACGCAGCGAACGCTGCTACGACGTAAATCGCGGCGACCCGGAAAACATGACGGCGCCTCAGCTCGCCGACGAGTACCGTCAGGCGCATGCGGTTAACGATTCCCCAGGACCGGCTGCAGCATGCACACGTAAACCTCAATGTCGTCGGTGATGGAAGGAACCGGGTTCGGCTTATAGGTGCGGTACCGGCAGTATAGCAGGGCGCAAACAGATCAAGGAAGAGGATGAGGGCGAGGGGAATGGGAGGAGTGAGGGATAGGCCGGTATGACTGCTCTCGGCGCGTGGGTGCTGAGTTTGTAGCTCGAGATTTGACCACCCAGCTGCTGGCGAATGGGGAATGGGGAATATGGAATATGGATTCCATTCCTCGGAACAACCTGATTCCCAATTCCATATTCCCCATTCCCAATCTAACAGGACCCACGTACGTGACCCACCGCAACAATGCCAGCACTCAGACGATTGACGGACGTAATAGAGACCTATCCCTCACCCTCCCCTTCCCCTCGAGCCCTTCCCCTTCCCCTCGCCCACATTTTTGTCCTTGATCTGTTACCTCCTGCCGTGATCGTTATCGAGGCTTTCTTTCTTGACGTGGGTGGCAGCCTGCTGGTGAGTGGCGAACCACGCGCCGCCCTTCGACTTGATGTGCTCGATCAGCTTCTCGATGACGATAATGCGGGAGCGGTGCCCTATGATGTGGGGATGCGTTGTGAGTATGAACATGCCGCGTTCTTCCCAGGCCTTATCGAACTCATCGATGTAGACCTGCAGCAGGTCGCGCGGTGTCGAGTAGCGCTGACCCTGGGGGTCGACCAGCGGTGCATCATCGAGGATCCATTCGACCGGAAGCTCGACGATGCCGGTGGGCTGCCCATTCTCGAGCAGTTCATACGGGCGGTCATCGGCCATGAGTGAGCTGTCGTAGAGGAACCCCAGCTCACGCAGAATGCCCAGTGTGTTCGGGCTGAAGTTCCAGGAGGGTGCCCGATAGCCGACCGGCCTGGAGCCGGTCAGCCGGGCCAGCTCGTCACGAGCGCGCAGGATCAAATCCTTCTCGACATCGCGGGGCAATACCGAATTCTGTTCATGAATCCAGCCATGCACCGCAAACTCGTGATGGCCGGATTTTTTGATCACCGAGGTCATCTCGGGATTCAGCTGCAAGCTCACGGCGGGAATGAAGAAGCTGGCCGGAATGCTGTGCTTATCCAGGACGTCGACTACGCGCTGCAGGCCGATGCGTGCGCCGTATTCGCCACGAGACAGCGCGCCGATCGAAACCGAACGTGCATCCTGCGCGCCGCCCAGCGCGGGTGTCTGGTTGTCGACATCGAAGGAGAGCAGCACGGCGACCCGTGCGCCGTCGGGCCAGGCTCGCGGTTGCAGATTACGGCCGGCACTGGCACGGCCGGTGATGGCCTTGACTTGATCGGTGGTGAGGCGCCACCCGGGATCCTGCGCAGTCACGGCGGGCGCAGTCGCGAGGAGCAGCAGGATCGTTGCGCGCAGGAATTTCATGGGCTCACCTCAGTGTGGGGTCAGCTTCCGGATTGGCCTCGAGCAGTGCAGTGACGGCTTTGCGCAGTTCTTCGGGTGTAAACGGCTTGGCCAGAAATGCGGTTTTCTCTTCGTCGGGGTTCAGCAGATTCCCGTGCGCTTTGCCGGTGATGATCAAGACCGGCAGGTCCGGCGAGGTGGCGCGGAGCCGGCCAATCAAATCCAGGCCACTCATGCCAGGCAGGCCAATGTCGCAGACGATGAGATTTGGGCGGGTGGCCTCGAATCGGCTGATCGCCTGATCGGCACTTTCAACCGGAATCACGTCATAGTGCGTCTGCAGAGCGCGTACGCACAGCAGACGCACCGCTGCCTCATCATCGACAATCAGAATCCGCATCATGGCGTACGGTTATCAGTGCTTGGCATCGATTTCTTCCTGAATCTACATCGAAGTCGTCGTGATGAGCGGCGGCCCCAACGTATCAACCGGCGACACCGCCGGTGCCGGCCGCGCGGAGGCGGCTCGTTCGGCGGCGGCGAGCCGGGCCGCGAGAATGGTCCGAGCGCGCTGCAGATGGGCATCGAAAGCAGGTCGCACGCGCTCGAGCAACGTCCTGGTCTCCGGGGAACGTGCGCTTGGAATCACGGCGCTGTCCAGCAACTGAAGAGCCCGCTCCAGGTCGTTGACTTCCTGCCTCATGTATGCGTTGTTCACGCCGCTGTCTCGCGCCAGCAGATCGGTAAGGAATTGCTGGTTGGCATTTCTCAGCTCGATGCTGACCGCATTGTCGGTCGGTGCCTGCTGGCTCACGGCGAGTACCGAATCCAGCATGGTACCAATGGCCCGATGATCCACGATCATGACACGCGCGTACTCGAGAATGCTTTCGCTCTGGGAAATCTCACGGACGGCGCGCGCATTGTTGATGCGGGCACTATCGATGACCCGGATGACCTGCAATGCTTCGGGCTCCGGATAAACCGGCTGAGGTGGCGCCGCCGAATCGCGCGCTGCACCCACGGTTTCTGACGGCGGTTCCTGCGCCTCGTCCTCGCCGCGGTTGCACGCGCTCAACATCGCAACGATCAGCAATAAGGCCAGCTTCGACATGCGACCCGGTCGGGCAAAAAAGAGGCCGAACACGCTCAACTGCGATCCAGTCCGTTGGGGATCAGCGGCAGCGAACGCAGGCGTGTGCCGCTCGCCCGGTAGATCGCATTTCCGATGGCGGGCGCGATGGCCATGATCGGCGCTTCCCCGGCACCGGCCGATGGCAGATCCTTCCGATCGAGCAGTACCAGCTCGATGGGCGGTACATCGGACATGCGCGGCACGCGGTATTGTGAGAGCCGCGGATTCAGGATGCGCCCGCTGTCGAACTCGATGGCTTCCCAGAGCGCGCCGCCGAGTCCCTGCACGACTGCGCCTTCCACCTGGTTGCGCAATCCGTCCGGATTCACGATCGCACCGCACTCGAACGAAGTGACAATGCGAATCAACTGGATGCGGCCGCTGGCCCGATCGACGGCGACTTCGGCGCAGCTGGCGACCAGGCCGCCTTTCTCGGTACCACAGGCCAGACCGATTCCGCGGCCGGCACTCGCCCGCCATTTCGACCAGCCAAACTTTTCTGCAGCTGCTTCCAGCGCGGCACGCAGGCGCGGCTCACGCAGATTTTTCAGCCGGAATGCGAGCGGATCCAGCTCCAGCTTTGCGGCGATCTCATCCATGTGCGTCTCGCGCGCAAAGTTGTTGGCGGTTGCCGCCAGCCCGCGATAAGAGCCCTGTCGCAGAGGCGATGCCGATGGGTGGAACGCCGTCATCTGATTGGGCACGTCGTACGGTGTGGCCAATGCGGACCCGCCGGCATTGTAGTTGTGGAATTCCCAGGCGGTGAGCGTACCATCGCGCTGGGCACCGCTCTTGATTTCGATCAGTGCGGCGGGCCGGAAATAGGCCCAGGCAAACTCTTCCTCGCGGGTCCACACAACCTTGACCGGTCGATTGGCCGCCCGCGCGAGGCGGGCCGCTTCGATGGCCGTCTCACCGGTGTGTTTGCCGCCATAGCCCGAGCCGGTGTCGGGCACCAGTACGCGCACGCGTTCTTCCGGTATGCCAAACGCGCGCGCCAGCTCGGAGCGTACACCAAACGGCCGCTGCGTACCGGTCCAGACCGTGAGCTTCCCGTTCTCCCATTGCGCAACTGCCGCGCGCGGTTCGAGCGGCACATGCGCGATGTACGCGGTGGTGTAGACGGCCGCAAATTTTTCCTCGGCCGCGGTGTATGCCTGATCGAAGGAGCCGCGTTGATTGGGTCGAGACGTCTGTGCGGTGCGCTTGAGATGCTCGAAGAGTTCCCGCTGCGAAGGTTGCGGCGTCTGGTTCCACTCGGCCTTCAGCAGCGACAGCGCTCGGGTTGCAGCGGCCGCATCCGGTGCCGCAACACCGGCAAAGTCGCCATCGCTGACCACCGTAACATTCTGCGATTGCGCACTAATCGTGTCTACCGATACCAGCGTTGCACCGGCTGCAGGTGGCCGCAGCACCTTGCCGATCAACATACCGGGCAGCTTGATGTCGGACGGATAGCGATGTTTGCCGGTGACAATTGCGCGGCCAGCCACTTTCGCGAGTGGTTTGCCCGCGACTCTCCACTCCGATGCTGGTGCCAGTGGCACATCACCAGAAATGGTTTGCACCAGTTTTTCGCCTTTGGTCAACTCGCCGATCGCGACCGAACGGCGCGTCCTGGCGTTAGTCACGCGGCCGTCAGCCAGGGTGAGTCCCGCCGCATCGGCATTCCATTGCTCGGCGGCGCGTGCGATCAGAGCAATGCGCGCGGCCGCTGCGGCGCGCCGAAGCTGCGGTGCCATGGCTGGCGTGGTGCGGCTGCCAAAGGTGCCCTGGTCGTAGGGCGTCAGGTCGGTATCGCCCATCACGAGCGAAATGCTCGCGGGCGCAACATGCAGCTCCTCGGCGACCGCCTGGGTCAACGAAGTGCGAATGTCCTGGCCGACCTCGACCTTGCCGGTATACACGGTGACGGCACCATTCTCCGCGATGTGCAGCCAGGCATTGATGGCCTGCGGCGCCTGTCGCTGCTGCTCAGCAGCTAGGCGTGCCAGCAGCGGCCGATTCCTGACGGCGACAAACACGATGACGCCCGCGCCCACCGATTCAACGAAACGGCGGCGGCTGATCGTAAACCGATACGAAGGTGGCGCGTGCAGCTCGTAGCGTTCGGTCTCGATGGGCGGATCGATCGGGTCGTGCGTTGACTCAGCCACGGCTCGCCTCCGTGCTGATCGTGAGGGATCGCTTGACTGCGGCAGCGACCCGCGGGTAGGTACCGCAGCGGCAGATGTTGCCCTCCAAAGCGCGGCGGATCTCCTCGTCAGACGGATTGGGGTGCCGATTCAACAGCCCGACCGTGCTCATGATTATGCCGGCCGTGCAAAACCCGCATTGCAGAGCGGTCTCGGCAAGAAATGCAGCCTGGACCGGGTGAAGCGCGCCGTTGCGCTCGAGGCCCTCGATCGTAATGACGGGTCTCGCGCCGACGTTGCCGACCGGAGTCGTACACGATCGAACCGCCCGGCCATCGAGCAGGACGGTACACGCACCGCACTCGCCCTCGCCGCAACCGTATTTGCTGCCGGTCAGGTCGAGGTCTTCCCGCAAAACCGCCAAAAGGCTCTTGGAGGGGTCCGCGTCAACGCGGTGACGCTGGCCGTTTACCTGGAGCTCGAGGGCTGCTGCCATGACCGACTCCGCGCTCGGAAAGTGACTTGAAGCAGAGGGAAGGGTGGGAAGCACTTGCTGCAGGCGCAAGCGTACGGACGGCCCAGATTGTCCTGTTACAGCGGGCTGCCTTTGATGGGGGGCTTGGAAGCAGTCGGATGTTCGGCGGCTGCCAGTCAGCAGGCGGTGGCTGGCGGGCACATTTGCGCGGGCCGAAGATCGTCTGGGGCTGGCGGGCCTGGCCGATATCATTGCGTGGCACCAAACGACAAAATCGGCTAGGATTGTGGAGGCGATACCCCTACTCCTTGGTCACTCCTGATGCCGATCTACGAGTATTCCTGTCGCGGCTGTGGCAATCGCTTCGAACAGCGTTTGCGTTATGACGAGCGTTTGAAGCAGCAGACCTGCCCACAGTGCGGCGCGACGCAGGCCAGTTTGTGCATGTCGGTGCCTTCATTGGTGGGCGGCGGGAACGCTGGCGCGAGCGCGTCATCGTGTCAGAGCACAGGCGGCGCTTGCGGGTGCGGGAAGTTTCCGGCGTGATCTTTCGCTCGCCCCAGACGAACGCTTTCATCGCCCGGATGCCCGCCAGCCCATAACGACAGCTCGGCCAGATCGTCGAGCCAGCTCCGCCCCCAGGCTCTCGCATCCAAAGGAGTCAGCATGAACCTCATCGTCGGCGCCACCGGTCTGGTGGGAAGTGCGGTATGCCGGCTCTTGCGTGAGCGGGATCAGCCAGTGCGGGGCCTGGTTCGGCTCACCTCGAATCCGGCTCGGGTGAAGCAGCTTACCGATCTGGGCGTACAAATCGTGATCGGCGATCTGCGATCTCCAGCATCACTGCGCAGCGCCTGTGCTGGTGTGAGCACCGTGATCAGTACGGCCAGCATGATCGCTTCCCAACAACAGGACGACAGCTTTTCCGAGGTCGACGATGCCGGACAACGCGCGCTGATCGACGCGGCCTCGAGCGCTGGTGCGAGTCATTTCATCTTTGTTTCGCTCAGCGGAAATGTGAACGTGCCCTGTCCGCTGATCGATGCCAAACGCGCCGTGGAACGCCACCTGCTCGAGTCGGGCCTGCCGTTCACGATCCTGCGACCCGCACCATTCATGGAGTTCTGGTTCACGCAAATGGCCGGCTTCGACCACGCGCTGCACAAGGCAAACGTGCTGGGTGATGGCCGGCAGGAGATCAGCTACATCGCGCTGGCAGACGTCGCCCTGTTCACGGCCGCAAGTGTAGGCAATCTGCGCGCACGCAATCGCACCATCGAGCTTGGTGGGCCCGAGCCCATTTCACCTCTGCGAGCCATTGCCCTTTTCGAGCAGGTGTCTGGTGCACCGTATGATGTTCAGCATGTGCCGCGCGAGGCACTCGAGGCGCAATACGACGCAGCTGAACATCCCACCCAGAAATCATTCGCCGGACTCATGCTCGCGCTCAGTCGAAACGACCGGATTCCGATGACCGCGACTGCGGCAGATTTTGGAGTGAAGCTGACGACCGTCGAGGACTTCGCGAAGCGCATGATTGGCCTGCCAGCAATCTGACCGGGTAACCGGGGAAACTGTTTGACACTCCCCGGAAAGGTGGCGATGGTGTTTCCGGGACTTGTCTACTAGCATGTCCCTCCCATAAACGACCGTCTCCTGGACTAGCCCTCGGTCTTAAACGTCGGTCTCATAAACGTCCGCCCCATCCGTTTATCCTCATTAACCAGCGTCCCGCCCCTCAGCGCTTGACCCAACGGGTGGCCGACCGTATCGACAGGCACCCGCGCGAGGTTTGCTTTACCCACGCTAAAGGGAAATTCCATGAATTCGACGAATGGCGTCAGCAGGCGGTTGGCACGCTGGCTTCCGATGCTGGCGGTGGTTGCGACAGTAGCGTTCACGAGCTCGGCTTCGGCCATTCCGGTCGGCGTGGCGAACCTGCTATCCCGGAAGCCAACAACAGTGGCCAAGCCGGCGATAACCCGGGTCGGCACCAAATCCTGCCCACGCTCGACCCCGACCACACCCGGTTCAGTGGCGCGCAAACCCGCGGCCGACAAGTCCGCCGGACTCACCAGCTTCAGCCGCTGGTTCCTCTAGAGGTGTCCGGACCGACCTGGGTAATTTCAGGGGCGTCTGGAACTATCCGAGCTTCCATCCGGTTGGTACCGGCGATTGGCGAATCAGGCTAGCTGATTCCGCCGGGCCGCGAAAACCGGAGACCTACCATGAACAACCTTCTGCTCGTTGCCGCGCTCCTGACCGGGGCGTCCGACAGCGTTCCGCTGTATACGAACCTGGGTAACTACAACCACACCATCAGCACGCGCGTGCCCAAAGCGCAGCAATACTTCAACCAGGGGCTGCGCCTGGCATACGGCTTCAATCACGACGAGGCGATACGAGCGTTCCGCGAAGCCGCACGCCTGGATCCGAAGTGCGCGATCTGCTGGTGGGGCGTCGCCTACAGTTATGGGCCGAACATCAACCTGCCAATGGACTCTGCCATGGCGGTGGCGGCCTGGGATGCGCTGGGTAAGGCGCGGGCCTTGATCGCGAGCGCGTCGCAGGCAGAACAGGCGTACATCCGCGCGCTTGCACCACGCTACGGCGCGAGTCCGCTGGCCGATCGCGCGCAACGTGATTCCGCGTATGCGCGGGCGATGCAGGCATTGGCGCGAGATTTCCCTAACGATCTGGATGCGGCAGCGTTGTCGGCCGAAGCGATGATGGATTTGCGGCCGTGGAATTACTGGCAGAAGGACGGCAAGCCGCAGCCCGGCACGGCCGCCTTCGTGGCCACGCTCGAGCGCGTGCTGCGCACTTCTCCGAATCACCCGGGTGCCTGTCACTTCTACATTCATGCGGTCGAAGCCGTGCAGCCGGAAAAAGCAGTCGCCTGCGCGGAGCGACTGGCCAGCCTGATGCCTGGGGCGGGCCACCTCGTGCACATGCCCGCCCACATCTACATCCGAGTCGGCCGCTGGAACGATGCGATCGAGACCAACAAGCACGCGCTGCACGCGGATCAGACCTACATCGCGGATCAGAAGCCCAACGGCATTTACCCGCTCGCGTACTATCCGCACAATCATCACTTCCTCGCCTTTGCCGCGACGATGGCAGGACAAAGCGCGCTGGCCATCGAACATGCGCGCCAGGTGCGCAGCAATATTCCGGTTGAAGCAGCAGTCGCGGTGCCCGTGCTGCAACCACTGGTTGCTTATCCGTTCCTCACGCTGGTCACGTTCGGCCGCTGGGATGACGTGTTGCGCGAGCCCGCGGTTCCAGGCGATATGCGCCTGGCGACTGCTTTGGTTGCCTACGCTCAAGGTGTTGCGCACGCAGCCAAAGGTCACGAAGCCGTTGCGCGCACGCATGTCGATACCCTCAGTGCGATCGCCAAAACCATTACCGATGAGCCGTTCAAGACAGCTTTGGGCGTCGCTCAGCACGCATTGCTAGGGGAAATCGATCTGCGGTTCGATCGCCTGCCGCAGGCCGAGCAGCACTTCCGCATGGCAATGAAGCTGGAAGATGAGCTGAACTACACTGAGCCGCCCGACTGGTACTATCCGATTCGGCACTCACTCGGCGTGGTGCTGTTGCGTGCGGGCAAGGCGGCCGACGCAGAGCAGCTCTACCGTGAGGATCTCAAGCGATTCCCGGAGAACGGCTGGTCGCTGTACGGGCTGGGACAGAGCCTGCGCGCGCAGAGCAAAGCCGCCGAAGCGGACCAGGTCGCTGCGCGGCTGAGAGCTGCCTGGGCGAAGGCTGATGTTGCGTTGAGAGCGTCGCGTTTCTGAATAAACGAATCAACGGACGCGCACGAGCACGACCACGAGTAGGATTGACGATTACGGGCTCCAACC
>JBBDWZ010000046.1:0-7969 GCA_040902615.1 Gemmatimonadota bacterium
CGTTGAGTAGTACGCCCAAGCCGGAGACGTCAAACAACATCTTGACCTCCGCATCGGTCGGCATCGTGTCGACCTTGATGACCGAGGCGCGCAGTTGATTGACCGCTTCCTGGTCGAGGATGGGCCCAATCAGCTGGTCGAGATCGACCACGCGCATGGTCGAGTCTTTCGCTGCTGCCGTGGCCAGCAGCATGTAATCGACCCACAGGTTCGCGACCGCCATGACAACGTCAGGCTGGTTGGGAATCTGCCGATTCACGGTCATCAATTGCGCTGCCTT
The DNA here is from genome assembly GCA_040902615.1 of Gemmatimonadota bacterium. Classification (GTDB taxonomy): domain Bacteria; phylum Gemmatimonadota; class Gemmatimonadetes; order Longimicrobiales; family RSA9; genus JBBDWZ01. Next base: position 281 of record JBBDWZ010000046.1, read on the forward strand.
GTCGACCTTGAGTTCATGGCCGCCAGCGCGCGCAACGACGTCCGTATGCGCGGTCATGGCCTGACCGATGCTGTCGCACGCCGTCGAGGCGAGAGCGCCCACGAGCGTCAGCACGGTTACGATCTTGGTCATCGTGTCTCCTGGAAGTATGCCCCGCAAACGGCCTAAGCTACCCGGATTTCGGCATTTCCGCCACCGAAACCGAACTAACCCTCAGGCGGCCACTGCGCGAGAATGCAGGAGAGCCTCGAGTGCATCGGCGAGGATGTCGGGCAAGGGACGGGCGCCACGCCGGCGGATGACCATGGAAAGTGGCGTGGTCCGTTTGATTTCGGTTTCCACCTGCTGATCGCGGAATACACCCTGGAGTGAGGCCAGGCGCGGAACTACCCCTTGGCGGAATGAAATCCGGGCCGCGTGCTCCTGGAGCGTGATGCGCTCCACACCCAGGCTGGTCCCGAGCAAACGCAGGCAGGCGGCCGACAACAGGCGTTGAACTTCTTCAGGCGGTGGGCCGAACCGATCCCGCACCTCGTCCGCCAGCGCGCGGACCTCCGCCAGGTGCTCGAGTTTCGACAGCCGCCGATACAACGACAGTTTTTGGGCCGGGTCGGCGATGTAGCTGTCGGGCAGGAAGGCAGCGCCCTGCACGTTGACTTCGGTTGGCGGATGCCGCTCTGCACTTTTGTCCTCTTTCAAGCGGCGAATGGTCTCTTCCAGCAAACGGGTGTAGGTGTCCAGCCCGACGGCGTGCACGAAGCCGGATTGCGCGCCGCCGAGAATGTTGCCTGCACCACGCAGCTCGAGATCCTTGAGCGCGATAGCGTAGCCGCTGCCGAGCTCGGTGTAGTGCTCGAGGATGCGCAACCGTTTTTCAGCCTCTTCGGTCACATGGTCCGGCACCACCAGGTAGCAGTACGCGCGATGGTGCGAGCGTCCGACTCGGCCTCGCAACTGATAGAGCTGCGCCAATCCGAAGTAGTCGGCCCGATCGACGATCAGCGTATTGGCGGTGGGTACGTCGAGTCCGTTCTCAATGATCGCGGTGGTCACCAGAATCTGGACCTCGCCTTCCAGGAAACGCCGCATCACGTCATCGAGCTGTGCAGCAGGCATCTGGCCGTGGGCAATTCCGATTTTTGCCTCGGGTATCAGGCGCTGTGCACGGATGGCCGCGCCTTCGATCGTTTGCACGCGGTTGTGCACGAAGAAGACCTGTCCGCCGCGATCGAGCTCGCGGCGCACTGCGTCCTCGAGCACTTCCTCGACCCAGGGCAGCACGTGCGTGATGATTGGCATACGGTCGCGCGGCGGAGTCTGCAGCAGGGAGAGATCACGCAGTCCGGTCATGGACAGGTGCAGCGTGCGCGGAATTGGCGTAGCGGTCAAGGTCAACACATCGAGCGAGGTCTTGAGCTCCTTGAAACGCTCCTTCTGCTTGACGCCGAAGCGTTGCTCCTCGTCGACCACCAGCAACCCGAGGTTCTTGAATACGACGTCGGGTTCGAGCAGGCCGTGTGTACCAATGATGATGTCGACTTCACCGGCCGCCAGCGCGGCCAGGATGACCTGCTGCTCGCGGGCAGAGCGAAACCGTGAAATTGCTTCGACCCGCACCGGGTACCCGGCCAGTCGCTGTGAGAACGTGTGCAGATGCTGCTCGGCCAGGATGGTGGTCGGTGCGAGTACGGCGACTTGCTTTCCGTCCTGCACGACTTTGAATGCAGCCCGAATTGCGATCTCGGTTTTGCCGTAGCCGACATCACCGCAGAGCAACCGGTCCATCGGATGACGTGATTCCAGATCGCGCTTCACATCCGCGGTAGCCTGACGCTGATCCGGTGTGTCCTCATAGAGGAAGCTGGACTCCATCTCCTTCTGCCAGCGCGTGTCGCTGCTGTAGGGAGCACGATCGGCGAGCTGACGCGCGGCATAGAGTTGCAGGAGCTCCGCGGCCATCTGCTGGATCGCGGCCTCGGTCTTGGCCTTGAGGTTCTTCCAGGTTTTGCCGCCGATCCGGTGCAGCCTGGGTGGCGGCCCGTCATCGCGGTCGGCCACCCAGCGCTCGATCAGGTCGAGCCGATACACCGGAACCCGCAGGATTTCACCACCGGCATACTCGAGTGCGAGCGATTCGATTTCCTCGTCGCCAACCTTGATGCGCTGAAGTCCGCGGAACTGACCGATGCCGTGGTCGATATGGACTACGAAATCGCCTTCACGCAGCTGTGACAGACTTTCGAGAGCCACTGCGCCGCGGAAACGCCGCTGGCGGCGGAGCCGTCGGGCGCGTCTGAATATTTCGTGATCGGTGAGCACGCGCGTACGCGGCAGCGCGCCCTCGAGCACGAAGCCGGCGGCGACGGCGCCGATGGCAATCTGAGCGTTCGGAGGCAGGCCCTGTCCCCAGCGCAGCAGTTCTTCGAGCCGTTCGAGCTGGCCGGTATTGTCGCAGAGGATGTAGGTGTGCTCACCCTGTGCTGCGCCGGCGCGGAGCAGTGCGGACAGGCGATCGATGTCACGCTCGATGGGCTCGGCGGGGCGTGCATCGAAGTGAACGTCGACATCCTGGTCGCGCAGCAGGATACGGCCGAAACCATCGAGCCGTTCGCAGGCAACATCAGGCGGCAGGAACAACTGATCGGGAGGCTCGGGCGTGCCGCCACGGCGATGCTCGACCTCGTGCAGGTGCACGACCTGATCCCAGGTGCGACGAAAGTCGTCGCGCAGGTCGGCTTCCGAGAAATGAATGAAGACCGCATCTCGCGGCAGGACATCGAGCAGCGAGCGACGCACTTGTGCGCCGACCGATCGAGTCGCGGTCAGATCGACCGGTAAGATGTCGATCTGCTTCAACTCGGAAGTAGACCGCTGGTCCAGGATGTCGAACGGGCGGATGGAAACGATGTCGTCACCCCAGAACTCGATGCGGATGGGATCGGGCGCACCGAATCCGAAGAGATCGAGAATGCCGCCGCGCCAGGTGTATTCACCAACCGCTTCGACCATTGGTGTACGCTCGAATCCCATGCGATCGAGCTGATCGGCCAGATCCTGCGGGCGAATCCTTTGATTGACCTGCAGCGTGAGGCGCAGCTCGGCCAGGCCACTCGGAATCTCCGCGAGCTCCTGCACGGCTCGCATCGTAGTGACCAGCAGGTGAACGCGTCCGGCAAACAGCGCTTCCAATGCTTCGACGCGGAGTCCGCTGACCTCGAAGTGGTGCTCGGCTGCTTCGTACGGCAGGGTTTCTCGCTGCGGATAGAGCGCGGCGCTGCCCTCGCCGAGATAGGCATGCAGGTCGGCTTCGATGGCTTCGGCTTCGGGCGGCGATGCGGCCACCGCGACCCAGAGGCGCTGCGGCAGCGCGGATGCCAGACTGGCCATGAAGAGTGAAGCGGATGAACCGGGCAGGCCGCCAGCGCCAAGCACGGCGCCGGGCCCGGGCAAGCGATTGATGGCCTGCGCGAACGCCGGCTGTCTCTTCATGGCCTCGAGCAGGTACGGATGCATCAGCGCAGCGAGTGTGCTGGGGTCTCAACCTCGGGGGCATCGCGCGTGGTGCCGACTCTGCCGGCCGTGCGTCCCGCCGCGGCGACGAACGACTCGGCGACCAGCAACAGCAGAAGCGCAAGAATCAGCGGCCACCAGATTTCACGTCCGAGCCGATGCTGATAGATGTCGCGAGTCCATTCGGCCTCGCCATCGGCGAGCTCGATTGTCCAGTCGGAAAACACCTCGCGCACGCGCCGCGTGGCGAGTGGCTCGAGGCTGGATTCCACTTCAGCCGGGTTGATCACGAATGCGGCGACGTCACCGCCGTTTTCGCCCTGCACCCGGTAAACACCGGGGAGCGCAGGTGCGCGGTAGCTTTCTCCCTCGGGAATCGTGTCACGAACTCCGTCTGGATGAACCACTACGCGAGCGGCGCCCGGTAACGCCACGGGCTCACCGGGAGCCACGTCCGGTGTGGTCGCAGTGCTGGCCGACCAGGCCCCGAGAATGCGATCGAGCAGCGGAAGAAAAGCAGGGCTCGCGGGCAGCGTACTCGCCTCGAGCGTGAACGGTGTTGCGAGCAAAACGAACCGACCGCCGCTGGTGCGTGTGCCGCGCACGGCCCAGGCCCGGCCATCGCGCAACAGCAGCGCCACGGAATCGGTATGCTGACCTGGTGGCGGTTGCAGCGTATAAACCTGACGGAGCTGAACCGCACCGAGCTGACGCAGCAATGGATCGCCGGTGACGGCGTCGTCGGCGAAGCGCGCTTCACCAGCATCCGTCGATGGCACGTAACGCCAGCCGATACCGGCTGCGGCCAGGCGTCGGTTCACACCCGGAATCTCAATCGGCGATTCCGGTGGAAACACCACTACGACTGCATTGGGCCGCGCCGATTCGATGCCGGCGCCGCCCGGTGCGATGATGATGTCCGCTGCGCCAATTGGAGTCGGCCGCGTCCGTCCTGCGTCGGCCAGAACGGAGAGCGCCTGATCGAGGAACTGCTGTGGCCGGCCGAGAGCTACAGCGGGCACCGGTGAAACGCGAATGGCGAAGTAGCGACGATCGTCTGCACGCATCGCATCGGCATCGATCTCCGCCCAGCCGGTCAGCATGCCTTCGGCCTGGGGCGGCAATTGCACGAGCGCGGCAGCGCCGGCAGGTGCCAGCCCGGCGGCCGCAGTGCGTCCGCCGACCGACAGCCGGATGTTTGCCGAATCACTGCCCGCGCTGCCGGCAATACGAACCGCAACAGTGGTGCGCTCGCCAGCACGAGGCGCCAGGCCGCCACCGATTTCTACATCCGCGACACCACGATTGGGCGGAGGCTCCCGCCGGGGCGACCAGATCACCAATGCCAGGTCTTGTGCGGGTGGGTTGGCGCCACCGCGCAAGTTGGTTGCCTGCAGATCGCTCAGCAGCTGGATTTCGAGAGCGCGGTTGCCGCCGGCGGCCGTTAGTAATGCGGCCGCGCGCTCGACCGCCGCGCGCAGATTCGCAGCACTCGCCGTAGGCTCGGTCTCACGCACGCGATCGGCGAGCGTCAATGCGTCGCCGCGTAACGCCGGTTCCCACGGTGATCCCGCTCGCAAAAGCCAGAACTGGTCATCCGGTCCCGCGCGGGTCAGCGTTTCAATGGCTCTCTGCTTCAATACATCCAGGACCCTGCGATCGCCTTCGACGGCGCCGCTGCTGGCCGAGTTGTCGAGAATGATGACCACGGCCGATGGCGCGTGGGCAGCGCCGCCGCGCTGGAAGAAAGGCCGCGCCGCAGCAACGGCGAGCAGGATCAGTGCGAGGACTCGCAGTGCGAGTAACAGCAGCTGTCGGAATTTGATTCGCCGCGCGTGCTCGCGCTCCGCGCGCCGCAAGTAACGCAACGCAGGAAAGACCAGTCGAGGGCCCTGATGCCGCTGAAAGAGATGCAGGATGATCGGAACCGCAACGGCCGCCGCGAGAAGAAGAGCCAGCGGAGCGAGCAGGCCCATCTAGCCCAGGTGCTCCCGCTTGTGCAAGTAGGCGCGCAACGCATGAACCATGGGCTGATCGGTAGGCACGAGTACGTAATCGATGCCGAGCGGGGCGCAGCTTGTTTTCCATTCAGCGATCGCCTCACGCACCGCCTCACGATACTCGGTCCGCAGGTCGGCCACGCTCACCGGCAGCTCCTCGTCGGTTTCCGGATCGACGAATCGGGCGTCGCCGATGCCAGGGAGCTCGCGCTCGCCCGGATCCAGCAGGTGAAACAGCAGGACTTCGTGACCGCGGTGACGCAGGAAACGCAGCGCCAATTTGGTCGCGTCGGCATCTACCAGCAGATCGGTAATGAGAATGACCAGGCCGCGCCGGCGCAGTCGCGCGGCAATGTCGCGCAGTGCACCGGCGGCCTCGGTGCGGCCCTGCGGCTCGAGCGCGGTAATTCCGCGCAACAACTCGCGCCAGTGGCGGCGTCCGCCACGCGGCTGGATGTGCTCACGCAGCGTTTGATCGAACCCGAGCAGTCCGACCGCATCACCTTGCCGCAGCAAAAGCAGCCCGATGCACGCGGCCAACTGGCGCGCATACCAGGTCTTGGCCGGAATCAGGCGCGGATCCGAGCTCCACCCCATCGATGAGCTGGCATCGACCAGCAGATACGCGCGCAGGTTGGTCTCTTCCTCGAACTGCTTGACGTAGTAGCGGTCGGAGCGGCCAAACATGCGCCAGTCGATATAACGCAGGTCATCGCCCGGCTGGTACATCCGGTGCTCGGCAAATTCCACGGAGAAACCACGGTGCGGCGAGCGATGCAGCCCGGTGAGAAATCCCTCGACTACCTGGCGGGCGACGAATTCGAGGCCGCCCAGGGCCGCCAGTTCGCGTGGCTCGAGTAGATCCGCGCGGGTTGCGAAGTCGTGTGTGAACGGGGCCGCTTGCGCCATAGATGACCGATCATAGCCGAGCGCGGAGCGGCGCAGCAAGTCGGCGGGACCGCCGGTGACTGGCCGGCGTGCGGCAGATGGCTATCTTTCGGGCGCATTGAACCGGAGCGACACATGAAGTTCATTGGCAGCATCGTGCTTCTGCTGAGCGTCTGCCTTTTCGTGGCCATGCCGTACGGCATTGGCCACGGTCTCGCAGCCCACAACAAAAACGCCATTATTATCGGCGTCGTGCTCGGCATGCTCGGGATTGCCCTGTTTTTCCTGCAGAAACGACTGTTCGGAAACGATTCACACTGAGCCGCCCCGCAAAAAACGGTAACTGGAAAGCTGCCGTTTTTTGTGCCGGGTGCCAACCGACATTCAGGTGGTGGAAATCGACGCAGCCAGCTTGACTTCGGCATTCAATTGTACCGAGTCGTCCACGCCACCATAGACCCGCACGCAGTTCCGGCCGGATTGTTTTGCCAATGCCAGCGCGGTGTCCGCGGCAGCGGTCAGGTCAGACGCCATGGTCATGCCGGGTTCTTGAAACGCGACTCCGACGCTGACCGTCAACCGGTGGCCCTGCAGATTCACCTGACGCAGCAGGTCGCGAATGCGATCGACGTAGGTGATTGCCCCCGCCAGTTCCGACTCGCTCAGCACCACGATGAATTGGTCGGCCTCGTAGCGCGCGGCCAGGTCCATTGCCCGTGTGTTTCTACGGAGGACGTCGGCGAAAGCGACCAGCGCGGTGTCACCTGCATCGTTACCCAATTCGTGGTTCCACGATTTGAAGTGGTCGAGATCGAAGAGCGCGACAGCGAGCCTGGTGGTCGAGCGCCGGCGCAGGCCAGCCGCGAAACGAGATTGGAGATAATTCTGAAGATGCGCACGATTGGCCAGCCCGGTCAGAGGATCCATGAGCGCGAAAGCTTCTGCCTTGCGCCGATAACTGTGCAGCCCGTTCGACAACCAGCCGGCGCCGAGACAGGTGATGATGAGCGTGAACAGCATGCCAAGCAGCACGTCGTCAGCCGGTAATGCGATCGCCATTGCATTGGCAGAGGCCTGTGTAATGGCCAGAGCGCCCATGCCGAGCGCGAGGGCACCCGCGGCACCGCGCCAGCCACGGTAATAGGCCAGCATGAAGGGCGGAATCAGAGCTGCGACCCACACCATCAGCTCGTCTGGATTCGACGGACTGCCCAGGAGTGTGGCCAGCACCGGAACGGCCAGGGCGGCGATCGAAAACAGCAGCGCGCGCAACGGTACGCCGGAGTCGACC
>JBBDWZ010000047.1:0-7960 GCA_040902615.1 Gemmatimonadota bacterium
CCAATGGGACGCTAAAGTGCAGCGCCGCATCCAGCCCGTAATCGTCAATCGTACTCGTGGTCGTGGTCGTGCTCGTCCGTTAGTCCGTTGGGCCGGATCACCAGCCTCTATGACCAACCCCTGATCGCGATCTATATTTCGGGCCTCGCTCATCCGATTAGAACCCCCATCATGCCGAGGCCGTTTTATGCAGAACACGCGCCGTGTCGCCTGGACTTCCTGCCTGCTCGGTTCGGCGATTTCACTGATGTTCACTTCAGTCGATCTCGCTTCCGCACAGGCCGCTGCCAGCACGAAACGCCCTATGACCTTCATGGACATGCAGCTGATGAAACAGGCGGGCTCGCCAACGCCCAGCCCGGACCGCCGCTGGCTGCTTTACACGATCTCCACGGCCGATTGGAAGGAGGCCCGCCGGCAGAGCGATGTGTACATGGTGTCGCTCGAGCAGGGACTGCCCTCGACCCGACAACTGACCTTCACCAAAGAGAAGAATGAAACCTCGCCGCGCTGGTCGCGCGATGGCCGTTTCTTCGCCTTCCTCTCGAACCGGGATGCGCCGAACAACGGTACGCTGAACCAGATCTATTTCATGGCCGCGGATGGCGGTGAGGCTCGCCGGGTGACCGACGCTCGCGAGGGCGTTTCGAATTTCGTTTTCTCGTACGACGGCCAATCGCTGATCTATCGCAGTGGCAAGGCTGGTGAGGAACAGCTGTATCGGGTGCCGGTTGCCGGGATCGATGAAGCCAGGGCGGAGCAGCTCACCCGGCAGACCGCCGGCGTCGGCGATTGGGCGATCGCACCGGACGACAAACGCATTTACTTCATCACCGATGATACCGTCGATATCGACGAGAAACTTCGCCGCGAGAAACGCTTCACCGTGAACGTGCGAAATGCCGAGACCCCGCCGTCCAGCCTGTGGTCGGTCGACCTGGCTCCGGTAAAGGTTACGCGTCTGACGCGTGACACATCGATCACGGTCTCCAGCTTCGCGATTTCGCGCGACGCCCGATGGGTCAGCTTCCGCGGCACAGCGCGCGATCGCTACCTGCGAAATGTCACGGAGCAAGGCATCAACGCGGACACCTACCTGCTGGACACCAGCACTGGCAGCATCGAGCGCTTGACCAACAATCGGGAAGTCGGTGAAAGCAATGTCAGCTTCTCCCCCGATGGCCGCTGGATCGCCTTTTCCGCGCCGGATGATCTGACCCGCTACAGCATGAAGAACAATCGGGTTTACCTGCGCGCCACCGCGGACAAAGGTGGCCAGTGGCGGAAGCTCGGCAGCGCGTTTGACGGCGACGTGTCAGTCGGTTTTTGGTCGGAAGACAGCAGGACCATCTACTTCAACCAGGGCATCAAGGCGACCAACCAGTTCATGGCGCTGGATGTCGCTTCAGGTGCGGTCCGGCAAGTCACCCATGAAAAGGCCTCGCTCTCGGTCAGCCGCGACCAGAACACGGGCACGCTGCTGATCAACCTCTCCGATCCGCAGACACCCGCTACGATCTTCACCGTTGCCAGTCTGGACCAGATCGCGAATCGCGCGTCCTGGAAGCAGCTCACGGATGCGAATCCGCAGGTACGCACCTTCGCGCTCGGTGAAGAAGAGGAGATCACCTGGAAGTCGAAGGACGGGAAGATGGTTGGCGGCGTGCTGACCAAGCCGGTCGGATACCGCGCCGGCCAGCGCTACCCGCTGATCGTTGCGATTCACGGCGGTCCCGCATCCGCCGATGTGCTCGGGTTCAATGGCGGCTATGGCTCACAGGTGTACGCCGGCGCCGGCTACGCGGTGCTCAAGCCCAACTATCGCGGCTCCACCAACTACGGCGAAGCGCACAAGAACGGCATCGTCGGCAACTACTTCCCGCCCGGCTTCGACGACATCATGACCGGCGTCGATCACCTGATCGATCAGGGCATCGTCGATGGCAGCAAGCTGGGTGCACTGGGCTGGAGCGCCGGCGGACACTGGTCGAACTGGATCCTGACGCACACCGATCGCTTCAAGGCCATCAGCTCGGGCGCCGGTACCTCCAACTGGATCTCGATGTACGCGCAGAGCGATGTGCAGCGAAACCGGCAGTACTACCTGGGCGACAAACTGCCCTACGAAGATTTCGACGCATATTGGAACCAGTCTCCACTCAAATACATCAGGAACGCGAAGACGCCAACCATGATTCACGTCGTCGAAGGCGATCCACGTGTGCCCAGCCCTCAATCGGTCGAGCTGCATATGGCACTCAAGAAGCTGGGCGTGCCGACTGAGTTGTTCATGTATCCCGGCAACTCGCACGGCATTCCCGACCCGCGTAACCAGCTGGTCAAATCGGTCAGCGAGATGGCCTGGATGGACTACTACGTGCGCGGCATCGGCGGCAAATTCTCCTGGCGCGATGTCCTCAAAACGCTGGAAGAAAGCGAGCGCCCGAAGGTCACGACCGAACCGGAGTCAGGTCGCTAAAGCAGTATAGTTCTTAAACTGGCATTAGGGAGCAAAAAAGAGCAAAAAGCAAATTCCAAATTCAATTTCGAATTCAAATTGCGAATTCAAATTTCGAATTGAGGAACGAGGGGTCGGGATACTCGGCGCGAGTCCAAGCGATTCACGTTGTGTGCGAAGCCGCGTTCCAATCCGTTAATTCGAAATTTGAATTCGAAATTTGAATTTCCGTTCGCCCTCGACGCCGGCCTCAGATCAAAACACCTACGATCAGAAATAACGCAGCAACCATACCCATCAGACCCAGAAATGGCAGGATGAACCGGAGCCAGGCCGCGTAGCTGACGCCCACCATTGCCAGCGACGGCAGAATCAGGCCGGTGGGCGTGATGAAGGACATCAGCCCGAGCCCGTACAGGTAGGCGTTCACGATCTGCTCGGTGGGCACGCCGACGACCGTTGCGAGCGGTGCCATGATCGGCATGGTTACGACCGCGAGACCGGATGCGGATGAGATGAACAGCGTGAGACCGGCAAACACCAGCATGAGCGCAACGATGAAGATCGATTTGGGCATGTCTTCGACGGCTCGAGCGGAGTAGTACAACAACGTCCCGCTGATTTGTCCATCATCCATTACCAGTGTGACGCCCCGTGCAATGCCGATAATGAGAGCAACCCCGAGCAGCCCGGCGGCTCCCTGCACGAACTCGGTTGTGAACTTCTTTTCACCGCCACCGCGGACGAGGCCGACCAGCACTGCTGCCACCAGGAACAGCGCAGTCATCTCCGGAAACCACCAACCGAGTCGTGACACGCCGATGACCATCGCGACAAAGGTCACACCAAACATGATGAGCAGCAGCCTGGCTTTGCCGTCGAGAGCAGCGGGCACGTCCGACATCTGCGGGACGAATGCGGGAGCGGTTTCGGCGCTCAGTGATCTGGATCGATCGACCTGCACGCGCCGGCCGTAGCGAATGATGTAGGCAGCCAGCATTGCCGTGCCGATTACCCACATCAATACGCGACCCCAGAGACCAACCGTCCAGCTGATACCAGCGGCGTCGGATGCAATAATGGTGGCGAATGGATTGATGGTTGAGGCCATGAAGCCGATGGCAGCGCCGCCGAAAATGACGGCCAGTGGAACCAGCAGATCGTAGCCCGCGGCCAGGAAGATGGGAACCAGTACCGGATAGAACGCGATGCATTCCTCGCCCATCCCGTAGGTCGTGCCACCCAGTGCAAATAGCGCCGTGAGAATTATGACCAGCCAGCTTTCGCGGCCCTTCAGTCGGGTCGAAAGTGACTGAATGCCGGCTGCGAAAGCACCGGATCGCGAAAAGACTTCGATGAAACCGCCGATCACGAGCACGAAGAGGATTACATCAATCGCCTCGTATACGCCGCGAATGGGAGCCTTGATTACCGCCATGATGCCCTGCGGTTCGGCCTCTACGCGGCGATAGCTGCCCGGCACCGCGACCGGACGCCGTATGTCACCATTCGTGAACTTCTCGAGCGCTACCCGGATCTGCAGGCTGTCGAGCGTGCGCTGCCTGGGCTCCAGCTCGCGCTCGCCTTCCGCGGCGGTGAGGATGAGCTTCGAACGGTCGGCATTGTAGCTCAACGTGTCATACGTGCCGGCTGGCAGTAACCAGGTGGCAAACGCAGCCAGCGCGATGACCAGGATCAGGATGGTATACGGCGTAGGGAAGGAGAACCCCGCCATCGGACGGTTGGCAACGCGCATCATGAACGCATTACGAACGCGCCTGCCCTTTGGACGGAGCCCCGCGCCCTCGCGATTTTAGCGCGGTAATTCCGATGAACCCAAGCGTGAGAACAGCGAGAATCATCTTGGCGCCAGCCGTGAATGAAGCCACTACAAATGAGAATTTTGCCTGCGGCGTGATGATGAGCCTGGCCTGAACGCTATCGAGCGTGAAAAGCAGAATGAGCAGGAAGACAAAAACTGCACCAACTATGCAAAAAATTCCAAGCATTCGCAGGAAAGTGAAATGACCAAAAACGAGCGCAGTCACCAGCGCGATGAGCAGGCCGGTTGCTGGAATCATGAAGGCGTTGCTGAAGAGGCCGATTGCTCCAAACCGCCATTGCTCGTTGCCCAACCCAAACGGATACACTGACATCGACGCATCAAACAGCGGAATTGCGATCAGCATGAAGGACACGAGATAGGTCGGCCACACGAGCCTCGGATAACGGTCCATTCGCTTACTCGGTCAGGGTCATCAGGAGAGCCATCGGAATGCTCCTGCAACATGAAACTTCGATTGATCGGAAGCCACGGCCATGGTCAACCATATGTGGACTGCGGGCAACACCGGTTTCACCCAAATGAACAAGGTGTTGTAGCGAAGCAACGAATCGACAGCTCTGCCCTCCTGCAACCTTAGTTTGCACATCCGCTAAGCCGTTACTGCACAACACGTTACAGTACATGTGTATGCGCGGCTCGCGGAGTCGCGTCGCGGCCCGGGTCCTGCCACTGCGAATATTCAGCGAGTCGTCTCAAATCCAGCCGCGCGAAACCGTTTCGCTCCAGAGGCATTAGCGTGAAATCAGTCCGGAACAGCCTGTTGGCCTTGTCATTCCTGGCGCTGGCAGCACCAGTCGCAGGCCAGACGCCGTTCCAGTTCGTCAGCGGCGGCACGGTGACGGCCTTCGGGTACTACGTAGGTACCTACACCGGTGCAATGGGGCCCACTTATTCGCAGACCGTTGAGCTGAATTGCGTGGACTTCTTCCATCACGTCAGCCTCGGTCAGAAGTGGACGGCGAATATCACGCGGCTCGGTGACGATCTGTCGGCCACTCGCGCCGGACCCATCTTCACCAACGCATTGGATTTGTATCGCCAGGCCGCCTGGCTGATCACGCAGTACGCCGGACAAACCGCCACGGAAATCGGCGACATCCAGACCACAATCTGGAGCCTATTCGATAAGAATGGCACCGTCACGCCCAATGCTCCGAGTCCCGCAACCGCTTTGCCGGATTGGCGCGCGCTCGCACAGCTGAACTTCCAGTCGTATGCTGATTGGCAGAATTGGGTCGTCGTTACCGACGTCAATTCTTATCAACGTGACGCAAGCGGGAACTACCTCCGAGATTCGTATGGCAATCTGATCGACAATCCGAACAGTGTGCAGGAATTCCTCATGTATCAGCCTACGGTCACCCCGGAGCCGGCAACTGTGATGTTGTTTGGAACCGGGCTCGCCGGGCTGGGCTGGATGCACCGCCGGAGAAAGAAACAAAGTGAGCAGCCGAAGGACACCGCCTGACGAAGGACGGTGAAACCGATGGAATGGAGGGCCCCCGTAACGATGCGGAGGCCCTTCATCTTTTCCCGGCCAGGTTACCACGGCTCTGGCAGCGAACGCCTGCGGTTTATTTACCTAGCGTTTGCGCTTCGGTCGACCGGCTTTCGGTAAGCTCCGTCGCCGCTTTTTCCCCTCGCTGATCCACCCTTTGGGCCCCAGTAACGGGGCGAGCAGAACCGCCAGGTCGTGTTGCATCCAGTTGCGGATCGAGCCGTCCTGGTAAAACGCCCAGGTCCACAGCGAGCCGCTCACCGTGACCTCGATCGACCGCGCTACACTGGGCGGATCCAGGTCCGGCCGCAGCTCGCCCAGCTCGATTGCTTCCTCGACCCACCCCTGAATTGCGGCACGGGCGGCCGCCGCCTGCGCGCGTGTGTGATCACGAAAGTCCGGGTCGGTCAGGTCGATCTGCAGGTACGACATGTGATGCGCCAGGGCCGCCGGCGACTCGCCCAGCTGCGCCATGCAGTCCACGTAGGTCCGCAGCGTCGCCAGCGGCGATGCGCTCGCTGCCCGCATTTGCGCGTACATCTCCGGCACCGATTCCGCAAACGCCCGCGCCAGCTCGAGCAACAGACTGCGTTTCGATCCAAACCGCTGCACCAGCGCCCCCGCCGTAACCCCTGCTTCCGCGCCAATCTCCGCCAGCGTCAGCTCGCGCGGTCCTACCCGCATCATCACGCGTTGCGTCGCGGCCATGATATCGGCGTCACTGGCTTTGCGCGGCCGTGGACTCATCCCTCTTGACGGTTTCTAAACAGCGATTTAGTATGGTTACTACATGAACGTTTAGTATCCCACGGACGTGCGGCTCTGGCAAGTGGAGGATCCGATGGGCAGGCTCGAAGGGAAGGTCGCGGTGGTTGCCGGTGCTACGCGCGGGTCGGGGCGCGGCATTGCGCGCATGCTGGGCGAGGCCGGGGCGACCGTGTATTGCACGGGTCGGAGCACGCGCGGATCACCGCATCCAGCTGGACCATACGCAGGCCGACCGGAGTCGATCGAGGACACGGCGGACCTGGTGAATGCCGCTGGCGGCGAAGGGATCGCGGTGCGGGTCGACTACGAGGTCGAAGCGGAAGTGCGCTCACTGTTCGAGCGAGTGAAACGCGAACGTGGCCAGCTCGATTTGCTGATCAACGTGATGAGCGGACAAGCGGTGACTTCGTGGGAGCCGTTCTGGCAGCTCTCGTGCCTCGAGGGTCGGGCGTTCTACGACAGCTGGGTCTGGAAGCATCTCACGGCCAGTGCCTATGCAGCCGGGCTGATGGTCGAGCAGCGTTCCGGTCTGATTGTCGAAGTAACGGAGGGAGACTCGCTGGCCTTGTCCGCGAACTTGTACTGGGACCTGGTCAAGACTTCGCTGGCGCGTTCGGTCTACGCGATGGCCGAGCAATTGGCGGAATACGGCGTAAGCGTAGTTTCCGTGACACCTGGCTATCTGCGATCCGAATACGCGCTGGATTATCACGGCGTGACCGAGTCGAACTGGCGTGAGGCCGGTGTGAAGGATCGGTACTTCCGTCACTCGGAGACGCCCTGCTTCATCGGTCGTGCGGTGGCGGCGCTGGCAGCCGACCCGCAGGTGAATGCAAAATCCGGTGGCATGTACAGTTCGTGGAATCTTTCCGACGAGTATGGTTTCAAGGACATCGATGGCGGACAGCCACATTGGGGGCGCGACATTGGTGCCGAGATCGCAGCGCAAGCCACGCATCGAACAAATGTCCACTGGCAGATTGGCCTCTCACACGTGAATGGAGGAGCGCGATGAGTGGAATCGAAGGTCGTACAGCAGTCGTTGCCGGAGCGAGTCGAGGTGCAGGTCGCGGTATTGCGCTCGCTCTGGGGGCAGCGGGAGCGACGGTGTACCTGGCGGGACGATCCGTGCGCGGCGGCGCGAAGCCATCCGACGGCGCCGCGGGCACGATCGACGATACTGCG
Organism: Gemmatimonadota bacterium; assembly: GCA_040902615.1. Classification (GTDB taxonomy): domain Bacteria; phylum Gemmatimonadota; class Gemmatimonadetes; order Longimicrobiales; family RSA9; genus JBBDWZ01. The sequence goes on from JBBDWZ010000047.1 coordinate 7,756, forward strand.
GATGAGATCAAGGCGCGCGGAGGTACTGCGATACCAGTGCGAACGGATTTCACGTTGGAGAGTGACGTCGCCGCGCTGTTCGATCGCGTACAAAGCGAGCAGGGCCGGCTGGACCTTCTGGCCAACGCAGTGTGGGGTGCTGCGGATGGTTACAAGTCGGGTACCGATTGGCAGACCGCATGGGGCACGCCGTTCTGGGAGCAGC
>JBBDWZ010000048.1:0-7931 GCA_040902615.1 Gemmatimonadota bacterium
CCTGCCCGCTCCTGCTCCCGCTCACCGAACACCGAATACCGAATACCGAACACCAACCCCCCACACCGATATCTGACCCGCATTCGAGACCTCCATTCGGTCCCCCCGTTTCTCCGCTGTAATTCCGAGTCACTCGACATCCCCCACCCGGTCTCGCGAAAAGCGCCAAACCACGGCAAGATTGATTTCACCCCCCCATGGTCGTTCCTTGACCGCTCAACTTGTCATCGGAGGGTTCATGCCAAGGTTGTTCGCCGTGATGGCGCTGCTGCTGGTATGCGGGCAGCTCCCAGCCCAGGATGCACCCCAACAGGCGCGCGCGTTATTCGACGAGTACTGGCAGTACCAGCTGCGTGAGAACCCGCTGCAGGCCACCAGCATCGGTGACCATCGCTACAACGACCGGTTGCCGGGCATGACCCTTCAGGACATCACCAGGCGAGTCGCCGCGTATCGCGCCCTGCTTACACGTGTGAACCAGCTTCAGCCTGCGTCGTTGTCGGCGGACGATCGCATCAGCTACGACATGATGAAGCTGGAGCTGGAGGTGTTGATCGAAGGCTTCGAGGTAAAGCGCCATCTGATGCCGTTGCTGGTGGACGATGGCTTTCACATCGCGTTTGCATTCCTGCCGTCCATGATGCCGTTCCAGAGCACGCGTGACTATGAGAACTACATCACGCGCCTGCGCGCGTTTCCGGTGTACGCCAACCAGCACATCGAGCTGATGCGCGACGCGCTGAAGGCTGGCTTTTCGCTGCCACGCGTGATTCTGGATGGGTACGAGCTCACCATCTCGAGCCACGTGGTCGACGATCCGGCGAAGAGCCTGTTCTGGAAACCGTTCATGAGTTTCCCGGTGACGGTGCCGCAGGGCGAGCGCGCGCGGCTCACCGAAGACGGGCGCCAGGCCATCAAGAACGGAGTCGTGGCCGGCTACCGTTCATTCCTGCAGTTCTACAACGCAGAGTACCTGCCAGGAGCGCGCAGCAACATCGGTGCGTCCACATTGCCCAACGGTACGGCATACTATCGCAACACGATCCGCGAATTCACCACGCTGGATCTGACGCCCGATTCTATCCATCGGATTGGACTGGCCGAGGTCGCACGTATCCGCGCGGAAATGGACGACATCATTGCGAAGGTCGGTTTTCGCGGGAGTTTCGCGGAATTCCTGAACTTCCTGCGGACCGATTCGCGGTTCTATGCTACGACGCCCGAGCAGCTGCTCAAGGAAGCGGCCTGGATAGCCAAGCGGATGGATGGCAAATTGCCCGCACTGTTCGGCCGGCTACCGCGCGCGCAGTACAGTGTAGCGCCGGTTCCGGATCATATCGCACCCAAGTACACGGCTGGCCGTTACATCGGCACATCGCCCGGCAGCACGGAGCCGGGCTACTACTGGGTGAATACATACAACCTCACCAGCCGCCCGTTGTACGCGCTGGAAGCACTCACACTGCACGAAGCCGTTCCCGGCCACCACATGCAGATCTCGCTGGCACAGGAGCTGGAGGGTGTGCCCGATTTCCGGCGCAACGCATACTTGTCCGCGTTTGGTGAGGGCTGGGGCTTGTACAGCGAAAGGCTGGGCCTCGAGGCTGGTTTCTTCACGGATCCATACAGCAATTTTGGCCGGCTGACCTACGAGATGTGGCGGGCCTGCCGGCTGGTCATCGATACCGGCATTCACAGCAAGGGCTGGTCACGCCAGCAGGCGCTGGATTACATGGCCAGTAACACCGCATTGTCATTGCACGAGGTGAGGACCGAAATCGACCGCTACATCGCCTGGCCCGGGCAGGCGCTGGCCTACAAGCTGGGCGAGCTCAAGATCCGTGAGCTGCGTCAGCGCGCCGAGAGGGAATTGGGCTCGCGCTTCGATCTGCGGGAGTTCCACGATGAAGTTCTGGGCGCCGGCTCGATACCACTGGGAGTGCTGGAGCGTCGCATAGTCGAGTGGATAAACCGGAAACGTGTGACCAGCGATGAATAATCGTGTGCGATTGATCGGCGCTGCGTTGATTGCGCTGGTGCCGAGTGCGCGCGTCAGCGCGCAGGACACCCTTGTGGTCCGCGCCGACAACGCGCCCGAATGGGGAAGCAACACCCGCCTGGTGCGTGAGCTGCGTATTGGCGAGCTCGACGGTGCACCCGAATACACCTTCGGCAGGATCCGGGGCGTTACTGCGGGCCGGGACGGCTCGATTTTCGTGGTCGATGCTCAGGTGCCCACCGTGCGTCAGTACGATGCAGCGGGCAAGCATGTGCGCAACTTCGGCCGAAGGGGCAACGGACCAGGTGAGCTGCAGAATCCGGAGACCGCGGCGCTGGTCGGGAACCAGCTCATTGTTCGAGACCTCATTACCCACCGCTTCGTCGTGTATCCGCTGGACGGTGGCGAGCCCAGACATTGGAATTATCAATCGTCATCGGCCTCCTTCAGGCCGATTGTCGTCCACGAGGATGGTGCGATCTCGACGCCATTCAGTATTCCGCGCGGCGGCCCAGTGGGGCAGCAGGCAGTACTTCGCTACAACCGGGACGGTGCAATCAGAGACAGCCTCATCACGCCAAAATTCGGACCCGACCCCGCCATGCTCACGGTTGCAGCCGGTCCGGGCGGTGGCCGGGCGAGCTATTCGATTGCGTATTTGCCCGGGGCAGTCTGGGTGTTCTCACCGAAGGGGCAATTCATGGGCGGATTGCCCTCCCGCTACTCGGTGGTGATCGTCGATGGACGGAACGTCAAGCGAATCGATCGCAGGTCGCAACCGGTGTCAGTATCTGCAGAAGAGCGCAACGAGCTGATGAGCAGGACAGAACGGATCATCCGGAGTGGGAATGACCCAAACTTCAAGTGGAACGGTCCTGAAGTTCCCACAACGAAGCCATTCTACAAGGAATTGCGGGTCGACAGTGAAGATCGTATCTGGGTGCATCTGCACAGCCGCTCTACACGTGTAGAGCCTGCCAACGCCGAGAGTCCGGTTACTTACCGCGAGCCCGTGATCTATGATGTCATATCCAGCGCGGGGCGGTACCTGGGACAAATCCGGTTCCCCGATGGATTCGTTTTGCATCATGTGCAGGGCAACCAGGTCTGGGGCACCGAACGCGGCGAGTTCGATGTTCAGTACGTCGTGCGCTACCGCATCGCGCATTGAAAGGGAACCATGTACCGAACACTCTTCAGCCTCGCCGGCCTCGCGATTTTCGGGTGGATACTGCTCATCTTCCTGCCGACCTGGAAGGTGACACGACGCATCGCTGACTCCGCACTCTTCCCCGCCTACATCGCTTTATTGTATGTCGCCGGTGTCGTTGCGGTCTTCCGGGAGCTGGGTCCCGGCATTATGGGCGATTTCGGCTCCGCGGATGGCGTGCTTCGCCTGTTGCAGCTCGAAAGCGTAGCGCTGGTCGCGTGGATCCATATCCTCGCCTTCGATCAGGTCGTCGCGCATTTGATCTATCGCGACAACATGAAGAACCGCTTTGTCCCGCTGCCGATTCAATCCGTGATCCTGGTCATCACGCTGATGCTCGGGCCGCTCGGCTTTCTGGTCTACTGGCTGATTCGCGTGGTGCGCGTTCGCGGGTTGGTTGCCTGGGGCGAGCGCGCCGATTTGCCGCTCGACCCGGACGAACGACCCGTACGCTTCAGCGAGGTAGTGACGGAACGCTCGGTGATCAAGGCTGCGCTCGGATTGCTGCGGCGGGAGAGAACGCTCACGCTGGTCGCGCTAGGCGGTTTTCTGCTGGCCGGGATCGCGGCGCTGTTTGCACTCGTGCACGGCGATTGGCTGATCGAGCCCGAAGGCCGCTTGAGCGAGGCTGTCCGTTTCGATCTGGCACTGGGCATCTACAATCTGACCCTGGCGATGTTACTGCCGTTGGCAGGTATGAGTGCTTCAGGGCAGCGCCGCTGGCGGCGGTGGGCGGTTGGACTCACGCTCTACGCTTACGCCCTGGAGAACATACAGGCGTGGCGGGGTCTGGATCCGCGCTTCTCCAACGTCGCCGGACCGATCGACCAGATCCTGGGCGGAGTGTTCTTCCTGCAGGCAATCGGCATCCTCATCCTGTTCGTAATCCTGACCAGCCGCTTCTTTCGTGACGACGTGTTGCCCGACCACGCGCCGCTGCGCAGCGCGCTGCGATACGCGGCGCTCGCCGCCAACCTCGCGTTTTTTGTCGGCATCCTCATGAGCGGCCTTGGTGGCCGCGTCATCAACGACACGGGTGATCTGATGATGATTCATGCGGCGGGATTTCATGGCTTGCAGGCCGTGCCACTGGTAGCACTGCTGCTTGGCTGGTCGCGCCTGCCATTGAACACGGCACTACGGTGGGTTCGGCTGGCCGGCGTCGGCTGGCTGCTGTTCTGCTTCGGCCTTCTGCTCCAGGCGCTGACCGGCGCGCAGCTCACGACCAGAGACTCTGCTTTCGGTTTGGGAGTCGCGGGTCTCGGCGCCTGGGTAATCGCGCTCATCTATGCGTGGTGGGCACGGCGCTCGGCACCCGCGGTCGCCACTGCATAACTAACCGTTCAACGCAACGGATCGCACATGGATCGTAGAAAATTTCTCCGGAACGCCGCGACTGCCGCTGCAGCGACTGCAGTGCCCGGTGCTTTGACCTCATGTGCGACGGCACGCCGGAATGCTAAGCCAAACATCGTGTTCATCATGGCTGATGACCTCGGCTATGGCGATCTCGGCTTTACCGGCCGCAAGGACTACGCGACTCCACGACTCGACCGGTTGGCGCACGAAGGCGTACAGCTCACCCAGGCGTATTCCGCCGCGCCGGTTTGCACGCCCACTCGCGTGGCCCTCATGACCGGGCGCTACCCGGCACGCAATCCCGCAGGTCTGTACGAGCCGCTCACGACCAATCCGACCGGACTGGCCGCTACGCCCGCGACGTTGGGCCGGCTCATGAAGGATGCCGGCTACGAAACCGCGCTCGTAGGCAAATGGCATCTCGGATTGCTGCCGGAGTATCACCCGCTGCATCACGGCTTCGATGAATTCTTTGGCTTTGCCGGTGCCGCTGCCGATTATGCGAGTCACCTGGATACGGAAGCACTGGAGCATCACTTCTATGACGGTGCGCAGAAGGTTCGCCTCGAAGGCTACCTGACCGACCTGTTCACCGAACGTGCCGTTCAAATCGCTTCGCGCCAACACAACCAGCCGTTCTTCCTGAATCTCCAATTCAACGCACCACACTGGCCTTGGCAGGCGCCCGGTGATCCTGTGTATCCCGACTCATTGCGCTGGAGAAAGGGGGGCTCACCTGAGGTCTTCGCCCGCATGATGGAAAGCATGGACCAGGGCATTGGTCGGATTCTGGATGCCCTGCGCCAGCACAATCTCGAGGAAAACACGCTGGTAATCTTCACCAGCGACAATGGTGGTGAACGCTTCTCACACATGGGACCGTTCAGCCAGGGAAAGATGTCGCTGTTCGAGGGCGGTATTCGCATAGCCGCAATCGCTCGCTGGCCGGGCCGCATCACTGCCGGCTCGACCACGGACCAGGTCGCAATCACGATGGACTGGACCGCCACGATGGTAGCGCTTGCCGATGCCCAGCCAGACCCGAGCCTGCCTCTCGATGGCATCGATCTGATGCCGGCGCTCACCGGCGGACTCTCCAGAGAGCGCGACCTGTACTGGCGCATTTTCCAGCGTCGCAAAGAGAAAGCAATGCGCAGCGGCAACTGGAAATATATTCAGAGCGATGGCCGCGAATTGCTGTTCAACCTGCACGCCGATGTCGGCGAGAAGCTGGATCGAGGTCAGGAACATCCCGATGTCATGGCCAGATTGCAGGCCAGGTACGCGAAGTGGGAAAGCGAAGTGCTGCCACCGATCCCGCTCGATCCGAAATACAGCTGACTGCCGTCCCAGGCGAAAAGACATTTTCACCAGAGGCACGGAGACCACAGAGCGATTCTCGACCCGGGAAGCTCATTCGAATACGCCATATTTTTTCGTTTTCTGAATTTCGGTAGATCCCGCTTTATGGATCTCCGAAATTTCAAAATCAAACTATGAATGTGGAGGCGCCGAGTGGCATCTCGCGGTCGAGAATCGCTCCGTGCTCTCCGTGACTCTGCGGTTTACTCAGCCTATTGACGTTGCCGGGGAGTACTGCTATCCTAGTACTGGAACTCCAGTAGATCGGATTATGAGCGAACCAGCCTTCACGGATCGGGAACTGGACATCATGAGCATCCTGTGGCGTCGAGGTCGGGCCACAGTCGCCGAGGTCCGGGAGGAATTGAGCGATGAGCTGGCCTACACGTCCGTTCTGTCGGCTCTGCAAACGCTGGAAGAGAAAAAGTACGTCGATCACGACATCGAAGGTCGGGCCTACCGCTACTTCCCGCTCGTGGCTGTGGAGCAGGCCGGTGAATCCGCGTTGTCGCGCGTGCTGGACAAGATTTTCCACGGGTCGGCGGAGTCGCTGCTGGCGCAGCTGGTTTCCGACCGGTCGATACCGTCCGCGGAGTTGAAGCGGATGCGGCAGATGCTGGAGGAGCTGGAAGGACGGGACCGGCCGTGATGCTCTGGCTCGCGCGCTCGGTTCTGCTTTCGCTGATGATCGGTGTGGCCGCGTACAGTATTGAATCTGCGATGCGCGGGCGCAGCATCCGGACGCGCTGGGTATGGGCAGCAGCGTTACTGCTGTCGGTGCTGCTGCCGCTGGCTACGCTGGTTCCGCGGAATGCGTGGCCGGCACGACTGCATTCTCCAACGATGCTCGCCGCATTGCACGAAACTGAGGTTGAAGAGGCGGTTGTTGCCGATGCGACGTCGGACGGGGAACCGGCTGTATTGAATCAGGCAGTAGCGGAGGCATTGCCGGCGGCGTCACGGCGCGGCCCGCTGGATCCTGGTTGGGCATGGGCGGTCGCATCGCTGTTCTTCTTGCTGCGTTATGTGCACGGCTGGGCCCGGCTTTCACGTGCGCGGCGCAGCTGGCCGCGCGCTCATGTAGTCGATGATTCGGTTTTGATTTCCGACCGGATCGGGCCCGCGGTGGTGGGGCTGTTCCGTGCGCACGTGGTACTGCCCGCGTGGGTGATGGCTGCCACGCCGGAGCGCCAGCGCATGATCCTGCAACACGAGCGTGAGCATGTACAAGCGCGCGATCACATCATGCTCGCGCTGGCGCCGCTTCTGGCAATTCTGTTTCCCTGGAATCTGGTTTTGTGGTGGCAGCTGCGCCGGCTTCGGCTGGCCGTGGAATGCGATTGCGATGCGCGCGTTCTGAGAGCGGGAACCGGACGCGCGGCGTATGGAGCCATGCTGCTCGACATGGCGACCATCAGGACCGGAATGAATCTCGGACTGGCCGGACTCATCGAACCTCGATCACTGCTGCAACGGAGAATAGAAACCATGAAGGCGGGACAATTCCGCAAGAGTCTGGCGCGCGTGCTGGTGCTGCAGGGAACGGCAGCGACCGCACTGGTCAGTGCATTGATACTCTCAGCGCCTCCGTCCGCACCGGTGCAAGCGCAACCTACTGGACAGGTTCAGCAGTCGCCGCGAACCGGTGACCTGCTCTACGTCGTGGATGGCAAAGTAATCGGCCAGCGCGCCACACTCGATGCCGCGGCGCTGGGCGTGAACGTGGGCCGGATCACCGTATTGAGTCCGGCTGCAGCACGCGCCCGGTACGGTGTGCAGGGCGCGAACGGCGCCGTGGTGATCATCACTCGCCGGCAAGTTCAACCATTTAATCCACCCGTATTGAAGGGACCACGGGCAACGCGGGATACGGTTCGAACCGGAGCAGACTCAATTGTGGTATCGGGCGTGCCGCTCGATACGACTCGCGTGCTGGCCCGCACCTTTGCACGAGGTGATTCGCTGGGCCGGGTCGTGCCCGATTCAGCCGTGGTAATGCTT
>JBBDWZ010000049.1:0-7859 GCA_040902615.1 Gemmatimonadota bacterium
GCGGATCGCGGATCGCGGATCGCGGATCGCGGATCGCGGATCGCGGATCGCGGACAGAAGCAAAAGCCGTAAGCACGTTCGCAGTCAATCGTTCTCGTTCCCGTGGCCGTTCACCTTGCCGCCGCGGAATCAACCCACCAGTTTGACCAGTGCCGCCAGGGGTACCCCGCGAGCTGCGGGGTTGAGAAAGTCCCTTGGAACCTGATCCGGCTAACACCGGCGGAGGGAGTGCGGCGACGAGAACGTCGCGGGTGCATCTGCATCCGACTCGCCGCACGCGCATTTCTGCCGTGCGGCTTTTTCTTTGATCGGAGGTCTCATGCCCGCCCACCAAATGGATCGTGGATCGCAGATCGCGGATCGTGGATCGCAGGCCGAGATTCGCGGTTTTTCTGATGCATTTCCAAACTCGAGCAAAGTTCACCTGGATGGACCGCAGGGTCTGCGTGTTCCCATGCGCGAGATCTCGCTCACGGGCGGTGAGCCGCCGCTCACCGTCTACGACACATCCGGTCCGCATGATATCAATGTTCGCGAGGGTTTGCCGAAGCTGCGCGCCGATTGGATCGCCACAAGGCTGGACGTCGAAAATGCGATCCCCGATCCGCGATCCCCGATCCGCGAACCGCGATCCCCGATCCGTGATCCGCTGATTCCGGAAGCACTCATGAATGCACCGATTCGCGCGAAGTCCGGCCAGCGTGTCACACAGATGCACTATGCGCGCAGAGGTATTGTTACTCGTGAGATGGAATACGTCGCCTTGCGTGAGGGGATGAATCCTGAGTTTGTGCGGTCGGAGGTTGCGCGCGGCCGAGCCATCATCCCTGCCAACATCAATCACCCGGAGCTCGAGCCGATGATCATCGGCCGCAACTTCAAGGTGAAGATCAATGCCAATATTGGAAACTCCGCGGTCACCTCGACGATCGAAGACGAAGTCGACAAGCTGCGCTGGGCAATACTGTGGGGCGCCGACACCGTGATGGACCTTTCCACCGGCAAGAACATCTACGAAACACGTCAGTGGATCGTGCGCAATTCGCCGGTCCCGATCGGCACGGTGCCGATTTATCAGGCGCTGGAGAAGGTCGGCGGCATCGCCGAGGACCTGACCTGGGAAATCTATCGTGACACGCTGATCGAACAGGCGGAACAGGGCGTCGACTATTTTACGGTGCACGCCGGCGTACTTCTGCGCTACATCCCGCTCACCATCGATCGGGTCACCGGAATCGTGTCACGCGGCGGTTCGATCATCGCCAAATGGTGCCTTGCGCATCACCAGGAAAGCTTCCTGTACACGCGTTTCCGTGAAATCTGCGAGATCATGGCGGCGTACGATGTGTCATTCTCGCTGGGCGATGGATTACGGCCGGGCTCGATCGCCGATGCGAATGATGAGGCCCAGTTTGCTGAGCTGAAAACGCAGGGCGAGCTCACCAGCATTGCCTGGGAATTCGATGTGCAGACCATGAACGAAGGTCCAGGCCACATTCCGCTGCACCTGATCCGCGAGAACATGGATAAGCAGCTGGAATGGTGTCAGGAAGCGCCGTTCTACACGCTGGGCCCGCTCACAACCGACATCGCACCTGGCTACGACCACATCACGAGCGCGATCGGTGCGGCAACCATTGGCATGTACGGCACTGCGCTGCTCTGCTACGTCACCCCCAAGGAGCACCTGGGCCTGCCCGATCGTGATGACGTGAAGGCGGGTGTGATCGCCTACAAGATTGCCGCACACGCGGCCGATCTGGCCAAGGGGCATCCGCGTGCCCGGGAGTGGGATGATGCGATTTCGAAAGCGCGTTTCGAGTTCCGCTGGGAGGACCAGTTCAATCTGTCACTGGACCCGGTCACCGCGCGTGCGTTCCACGATGAGACCTTGCCCGCAGAAGGTGCCAAGCTCGCACATTTCTGCTCGATGTGCGGACCGAAGTTCTGCAGCATGCGGCTGAGCCACGAACTGCAAAAGGATTTTGCGCGGAAATCGGAGGAGTTCAAGCGCGGAGGCAGCCAGCTCTACGTCGCGGCCGGGTTGCCCTGACGAATCAGCTGGATCACGGATCGCGTTAGATCGGTGGCTATCGCAGCGTTGTTACCAACCGGGCGCGCTGGCCGGTCGCCAGATAGAACGGCCTGGTTTCACGCGGTTGAATCCTTGGGAATAGAGCAGGATGTTTCGGATTCACCACGCGCGGCCATGTGAGTAAAGAACGCCATCTCATCGGGAGTGAGCAGCCTTCCTTGACTGAGCACGACGGTCGCCACTCGGAAGCTACGCTGTGCGCTGGCGGCCGAGGGTGAGCGGGCTCCGTTCTCTGCGATGATATCGGCGATGCGGACGGTACCGACCGGACCAGGCAGCACTGCATTGGCTTGAACCACCAGCCTGCGATCGCGGAACACGAAGTGCGGCCGTACGGCATCCGCGGAAACCAATCCCATGAGATAGAGTTCGAGATCGTTGAATTCGGTAGCTCGTTCGACCCGGTCCCCGCGAAAGCCACCCTGCACCACTACCAATCGATACGGGACTCGAGACCCTGATTACTGGGCGGGTCCTGTAAGCCCATGAGACCATAGGCGACATCGGAGAGCGGCCAGTGCGGCGAGCCGGACTCGAGCTCGGTGCCGCGGGTGAAGTTGATCCAGCGGTGCGCCAGCTCGTGGATATTGCTGGTTTCGGCCAGGTCGAACTGATTGTCATTCGGGTAACTGGTGATGCCTTGCAGGCGCGAGCTGCTGCCGTACGCCGGGCCCAGGTCATAACGCAACAGTCCGATACCGTTGATCGTGTTGCGGACGCCTTGAAAACTGCGGAAGCGCTGCGTTCTGCGTGAATCGATCATGGCGATGAAGTCGAAGTCATCGAAGAAGAGCCGATAGACTTCGCGGATGAGGGCGGGCGCGACCACGTTGCCGAGCGATGTGCTGTAGTTGCGCAGATTGATCACGCGGTCAGTAGCCTGCGCAGTCCCGTTGATGGCTTGAACGGTTACCGCCGGAATCGCGGCAGCCTTGATGTTCAGGCTCACGCTGGTCGCCGTGGTTTCCCCATCCACGCTCAGTTGCAGGCCGACGTGGTGATGGTCACTGACCCGATACTGGGCGAGCAGCGCATTCACTGGAACCGCGCCCTCGTAGACCGCGTTGTTCAGACGCAGCGGAACGGTCTGGCCGTTTCTGAGGATGGCGTTCACGGCTGCGTTGCCAGTGATACGGACGGATATACGTACCGAGTCGGTGCGTCCTCTAGCGGACGCGCGGGCCGAGCGCGTCACCGCAGGCCCCGACCAGCACAACCAGCACGGCGAGCCATACGGGTTTGTACTGCATCGCCACGGTCAGTCCCGCAAATGCAAGGATACGCGGCCCGTTGATGTGATCGGCATGTTGGTCATGCTCATGGCCGGAAGGTCGAAGGTTCCGTTCATGCGCACGGTTTCGGTCCGGGAAACGACCAGTCGGCGTACCGGATCCCAGAGCGTTATCGCGTTGGCCGGTCCACTCAATTTCTGAATGATTTCAACACCCTGCGTCACGCCGCGCATCTCGAGTGAACGTTGGCTCACCGAGGTGATCACCAGCATGGTGCGCCCGCCGATCACAGAATCGCGGCTGAACGTGGAGGTCACGATGTTCTGGGTCCGCGTGGTGAGTCCTTCATTGACTTCCTGCGTGCTTACCGTGTCGGTCCAGCTGTAGCCCGCATCGATCCGCCGGCCGGGCAAACGGCTGAAGAAGCGCCGGAAAATTCCGTCGCTCCCGGCCACCTGCCGGAAGATGGGTGTCATCTCCGGTTTGCTCACGAACGTGATCTCGCCGCGCGGCGACAGGGTCAGTACTGCGGGACCTTTGACATCAGCGAGGCTGGCATTGACCACACCGCCGCCGGCGGAATTGGCGAAGCTGCCCGAAAACTCCTTCACCGTGACGGTGACCTTGAGATTCGAGCCGTCCGGTTCGAAGAGCAGATCAACCGCGCCACGTGCGCCCAGGTTTACCTTGATCGCACCTGCGGCACCTGCCTGGATGTCGGAGGCAGTTGAATCGGAGTACTCGTAGGTCAGCGTCGGTGATGCAGGCATTGCGTACGCAAGCGTTGGTCGGTCCAGTGATGGAGGCGGATCCGGTTGGGTTGCCCGCGGCGGTGGATTCGATGAACAAGCGGCGAGCAGCGCCGCGGCGATGATCAGTTGCGTACGCATTGGAAGCCTCATGATAGAGCGTGACCGGTTCACGTTCGCAGCAGTCTGCCCCAGCGGCAAGGCGGGGAAGCCTGCTAGCGGCTCGAAACGCGTCCAGTCGGCGAAAAAATCTCGCTGGCGGCGCCCTTTGGTGGCCGAGTAGTCGATCAGACCCGCTTCTGGTGTCAGGTCCTTTTCGCGTCCTGGCCATTCCTGCTGCTGCGCGCCCGGACCATCCTTCGCCAGGCCGCGCCGCGGCTCTGCCGGATCGTTGAGTCCGTGATTGCGTTGCCTCTCGCGCGGCGCCAATCAACCTCCTTAAGCTTCTTTGCCAAACGACGGCACGTGTGCAGTCTGTGTGCCGGAAATTCAACGAGAAGACGTGTCGGATCGAATCCAACCCATCACCATCACGCGCGCTGGTTTGATCGGTTCGCTGGTGGTGATCGCGATTGCGGGACTGTGCGTCCGGCTGGGCTTTTGGCAGATCAGCCGGCTCCAGCAGCGTGATGCCCGCAATCAGCTGATTACCGAGCGTATGGAACTGCCCGTGATCGGGCTCGAGCCGGCCTTTGGCGACACTGCCGGTCTGCTCTACCGGCGAGTCATTGTCAACGGCCGCTTCGATCACGAGCACACGATCGTGTTGGCGGGCCGGAGCCTGCGCGGCACACCCGGCGTCTATATCCTCACGCCCGCGCTGCTCGGAGGCGGACGCACGGGGGTGCTGGTGAACCGCGGCTGGTATCCAGCAGGCGACGGCTTTTCCGTGCAACTGGATTCTCTGGTCGAGCCGGTCATGGCAAAACTGACCGGGTTTGTACTCCCGTTTCCAGGTTCTGCGCGGCCGCCGCGCGAAGACTCGGCACTTCCGGATTCCGCTTTCCGCCGCGCCTGGTTCTCCCCCGATGCGGTGGCGATTCGGCGGCAGTTCGGGTATCCACTTCTCGATCTGCAGGTGCAGGCGCTGCCGGAGGCGGAGGTTTCGAAATTCCCGATCCGATTACCACCGCCCACACTGGATCGCGGACCTCACCTTGGGTATGCGATTCAGTGGTTCAGTTTTGCATTGATCGCGATCGGGGGCTGGGTGACGCTGATGCTGAAAAAAGGCGAGCTGCGGCGCGGAACACCGGAGCCTGAAATGGAAACGGGAGGGTTTTGAACCCTCCCGCGTCCGTCCATCACAACTTCAATACACAGAATAGGTCGATAACGACACGTTGTTCTCGAGACGGAAGCGCACCTGATTGCCTGGATTGAGCAGGATCGGCTGCGATGTCCATTTGTGCGGTGATCCGAGCGGATCAGCCATTACTCGAAGCTCGCCGGTTCCGGCCAGCATCGCATTCGACAGTACGAAAGTGGAGCGGCTCATCGACGGGACCGCCCCCAGCCGCGTGCGAACGCCGTCACGCAGGATGTACACGGTCATATCCGCCCAGTTGTTGTTCTCGACCAGCATTGTGGTCCGTTCCGTCGCCATTCCTCCAGCATTCGTGTGACTCGCCATCGGAGCGCAGGCAACCGATCCAACTGCAAGCGCGAACGTGGCGCTCGTCAGGTAATTCCGCATTCTCATGTCCCTACCTCCGTCCCTCATCTATTCGAATCGGTGCCGCATGTTCGCGAGCACCGCTGAGCATGTAAGCGCCTCCAACCCGCGTTTCAGTAGTGCGAGATCCATGCCGAAACGAGAGGTTTTTCCGGGAGGGTTTTGGGCATGGGCTGCCGGACGCGCGGCACCGGAATGCTGCTCGCGTCGGCCGACCGGATGGGAGCAACATCCCGCCCGGCATCCATTCGATCGGCCTGACCGGGCCGGCCGCTTGGAAAAAGCAGAATTGCCCTGTATGCTTGCGCTCGCTCGAGAAGACATGGAATTGCCCGATAGCGGAGGGTGCGTAATCGCGTGCACGTGATCTGGGTTCCGGCGGTGGCTCTGTTGCTCTGCGCCCCGCCACTGTGCGCGCAGCTGCGGCCGCTCGAGCCGTTCGACTGGGGCACCTTCACAACTGCGCAGAAGATGCATGCGCACGCTCGAATCGGGATGTACCATGACCAGCGTGCTTCTCTGGCGGGCACGGCCGGGTCCCTGGTCGAGCTGGGCGAGCTCGGTCTCTACCTCCGGGTGGGAACGGTCGTGCTCGAGTTTGCCGGAACGCCTCAGCGATGGTACGACGAGGAAACTGCCTTCGCGGCGCCAACCGGTGGTGCCCTCAGCGATGCGGATGGCAAACGACATGACTCCGGCGATTATCGCGTGGCCACTGCCGTGCGCCTAACTTCAGCGCAATCGCCGACGATCCTGGCGCTTCGATTCGGCACGCGGTTGCCGACGACTGATAACAAAGTCGGGCTGGATCGCGACCAGATCGATTTCTTTGCGTTGCTCGGCATGCAGCACAAACGCGAGCCGTTTAGTGTCTCGCTCGAGATTGGCCTTGGCATCAATGGCACCCGCATCGATACCTACGAGCAATCCGATGTCGTGCAGTATGCTGGCGGCCTGGCCTGGCGGCGCGCATCGGTACAAACGTCTCTGATGTTCGTGGGGCAAGAAGATTTGAAGCAGCGCCCGATTCGCGGAAACGAGGACCTCGGTGAAGCGCGGCTGGGCCTGCGCATCGGACAGCGGCGCTGGCTCGAGGCCGCCTTCGTCCGCGGGTACCGCAACTTCAGCCCGGAAGCAGGCTTCTTGATTGGCGGCGGATACGCCTTTGATTGGCGCTGAAATGGCAACGCTTCCCGATGCGACCAGAATTGGACGTGTGCACCTGCGCGTGGCCGACCTGGACCGCTCGCTCGCGTTCTATCGCGATCAACTCGGCCTGGTCGAATTCGAGCGCGGCGAGCGGTCCGCCGAGCTCGGTCCGCGCGATGGCCGGCCCCTGATCGTCTTGAACGCGCAGCCGGGAACGCGGGCGCGTCCCACCGGTGTTGTCGGGTTGTACCACTTTGCGCTCCTTTTCCCCAGCCGCCGCGAGCTCGGTCGCGTGCTGCTGCATCTGTTCGAAGCGCGTTACCCATTCCAGGGTTTTGCCGATCACGCCGTCAGTGAAGCGGCCTACCTTGCAGATCCGGATGGCAATGGCGTCGAGCTCTACTCCGATCGTCCGCGAGAAGACTGGCAGCACGACGATCAGGGGCAGGTCGTGATGGGCACGTTTACGCTCAACGTGAACAGCCTGCTGCGTACCGTCGACGGTGAGGACTGGACGGGCACCGCCGCCGACACACGGGTTGGGCATGTCCACCTGCACGTCTCGGATCTGGAGCTGGCTCGCGATTTCTACAGGAACGTGATCGGATTCGAGATCACCAACCGCGGTTATCCCGGTGCATTGTTCATGGCCGCTGGTGGGTACCACCATCATCTCGGATTGAATACCTGGTTGAAGTCCACACAGCGACCCACTGACGTGGCTGACCTGCAATCGTATGAGGTCGTGCTGCCGGATCGCCGTGCCGTCAGCGATGTGCTCGAGCGGGCCCGAGCGGCGCAGTACGCCGTGGAAGACCTGGAAGGCAACGCGGCGGTGCTGGACCCGAATGGGATGCGGGTCGTTTTGACGACCTGAATACTGCGGTCAGCATTACCTGTCTAGGAGACAGAGACAGAAGCAGGTACAGTGACGGCGGGTCAGAAGCAGACTTCAGAGA
>JBBDWZ010000050.1:0-7803 GCA_040902615.1 Gemmatimonadota bacterium
CCACCTCGAGCCGTGAGATCCGGGCGCAGCGGCTCGACCAGCTCGAGATTGCGGCGCGTCATCTCATCCAGCGCCATGCCCTCCGCACCGCGCAGAATGCGAGGCGCTTTGAGTGCAGCGACCGCCGCCGGCTGTACATCAGCGAGGTAGGCAACGAGCGCACCAAGTGCACCGACCAACGCACGGTCGGCATCCTGGAATCCGAACGCATCGAGCGAGATGAGCTTGTAGCGGCGACGCAGTTCTTCGGCCGCAAGCTCGGTGTCGAATACGTAATCGGGCCGCAGCGTGCGGCTCGCGCTGCCGCTGCCTTCCACGGTGCGCGATTCCCAGCTTTGCGGCACCAGCAGCTCGGCCGGCTCGAACGATGCAATCGTGCTTTCCAGCTCAGCCGGAGCGATCGAGATCGCCAGCACCTCGCCGGTCGAGACATCGGCGGCGGCAACCGCAATGCGGTCGCCATCATCCCGCAGGCTGACCAGGAAGTTGTTGCGCCGCTCCGATAGCAACGCGTCCGCGAGTACCGCACCGGGTGTAACTGTCTCGGTGACTTCACGGCGTACAATGCCCTTGGCTTCGGCCGGATCTTCGACCTGCTCGCAAACGGCTACACGTTTGCCGAGCCGGATCAAACGCTGGATGTATTCATCCCGGGCCCGAACGGGAACGCCGGCGAGCGGTACGTTTGCAGCACCGCCATTGTTGCGGCTGGTGAGGGTAAGACCGAGCAGGCGAGCGCCTTCTTCGGCATCCTCGCAGAACATCTCGTAGAAATCGCCAACGCGGAAGAATACCAGCGCATCGGGATGACGGGCTTTCGCGTCCCGCCATTGCTGCATGAGTGGTGTTTCTTCCGGTTTCGGCATCCCGCGTCAGTTTTTGCAGGGGCTACAATGTCGGCTAAGGATAGACGGGGTCCTTCCCAAAGGAAAGCGGGCGGGGACCCTGCCGCGGCTGGCCCGTCTCCTGCCGGAGGTTCTATCTTGATGGTAGAACAACAGCGTAGAGAATCACGGTGAAAACAACCCGTTTCGACAGTCAGAATGCCGCCTACGTACAGGCGCTGTTCGATCAGTACCAGCAAAACCCATCGTCCATCGACGAATCCTGGAGGCGCTTCTTTGCCGAGGGTGGCGCCACCGGGCTGCTCGGGGCAGAGGCATCGTCTGCCACCGGCGCCGAACCCAGTACTGCGCATCTGCGGGCGGCACGCGCCTTCGGCGAGCTGGTCGATGCGTACAGGCTGCACGGGCACCGGGCCGCACAGCTGGATCCACTGGGATCGACTCCGGTCGGTCATCCTATGCTGGAGGCCGAGTTTCACGGCGCGACTGAGGAAGAAATTGCCTCTGTGCCCGCGGAGTTCATGGACCTGGGCGCGCACGGCGGTACGACCTGGGAAGTCCTGGAGTTCCTGCGCCGAACGTACACTGGCACGATCGGTTACGAGTTCGAGCACCTCGAAGATCCCGATGCACGCGAATGGCTGCGGGAACAGATCGAATCCGGCGCGCATCGACAGCCACTCACCAACGATGAAAAGCGCCGCCTGCTCGCCCGGCTGAGTGAAGTCGAGGCCCTGGAGCAGTTCATTCACAAATCCTATCTCGGTGCCAAACGCTTCTCGATCGAAGGCACCGACATGATGCTGCCGATGCTGGATCTCGCGGTTGAGCGCGCGGCTGGTGCCGGCGCGCGTGAGGTCGTGATCGGCATGTCGCACCGCGGTCGGCTCAACGTGCTCGCGCACTTGCTGGGCGTGCCGTACTCGAAGCTCATTGCCAAGTTCGAAGGCAAATACGCGCACACCGGCGGCACCGGCGATGTGAAATACCATCTCGGCGCCGAAGGCACCTATGCAACGCCTTCGGGCGAACCTTTGTCGGTTCTTCTTGCGCCCAATCCAAGCCATCTCGAGTTCATTGATGCAGTCGTCGCCGGAATGGCGCGCGCCAAGCAGACCGATCGCTCGGGACCCGGGTTGCGGCGCGATTTGAATGCGGTGCTCTGCACGCAGATCCATGGCGATGCCGCGTTCTCGGGACAGGGTGTGGTGCCGGAAACCCTGAATCTCGCGCAGCTGGCGGGCTATCGAATTGGTGGTGCTTATCACCTGATCGCAAACAACCAGGTGGGTTTCACTACCGATCCAGGCGAGGGTCGAAGCACGTACTACGCGAGTGATGTCGCGCGCGGCTTCGACATCCCGATCTTTCATGTCAATGCCGATGACGCGGAAGCGTGCCTGGCGGTGGTCCGGCTGGCTCTCGGCTATCGCGAGCGATTCCATTCGGATGTCGTGGTCGATCTGATCGGCTATCGACGGTACGGCCACAATGAAGCCGACGAGCCCGCCTATACCCAGCCGGTGATGTACAAGAAAATTGCTGAGCATCCGTCGGTTCGGCGCATCTGGGCCGATCAATTGATCAAAGACGGGGTGATCAGCGCCGAAGATGCAGAAGCGATCTGGCGTCAGAAGTATGATCGACTGATCGAAGTGCAGGCCGAGGTGAAATCGGCCCAGGTCGAGATCAATGGCGATCAGGAACAGGCTGAGAACAAACGCCAGGCCGGCGGCCAATCGCTGGACACTGGAGTGCCTGCGGAAACCCTCGCCCAACTGGATCGGGAGCTGCATGCCTGGCCACGCGAGTTCGCCGTGAGTCCAAAGCTGGCTCGCCAGATGGAGCGACGTAGCCGGGTCATTGGCGAACACGGCGCCATCGAGTGGGCGCATGCAGAGGCGCTGGCCTTTGCATCATTGCTGACCCAGAGTGTGCCGATCCGCATGAGCGGTCAGGACGCCGAACGCGGCACGTTCAGCCAGCGCCACCTCGTACTTCACGACGTGAATACCGGTGACAAGTACGCCCCAATCCAGAATCTCACACAGCGGCGCGCACCCTTCGAGATCTACAATAGCCCGCTCTCCGAACTGGCCGTCATGGGGTTCGAGTATGGCTACAGCCTGGTTGCGGCCGAATCACTGGTACTGTGGGAGGCGCAGTTCGGCGACTTCGTGAACGGCGCGCAGGTCATCATCGATCAATTCATCTCCGCCGGCCGCGAGAAGTGGCGTCAGAACTCGAGGCTGGTACTGCTGCTCCCGCATGGATACGAGGGCCAGGGCCCGGAGCATTCCAGTGCACGGCTCGAGCGTTTTCTGCAGCTTTGCGCGGAAGAAAACATGCGCGTCGCCAATTGCACGACGCCTGCACAGTACTTCCACATCCTGCGCAGGCAGGCGCTGCTCGAGGCAAATCGTCCGCTCATCCTGATGACACCGAAGAGTTTGTTGCGCCATCCGAAAGCAACCTCACGTCTCGATGACCTCGTGAACGGCACGTTCCAGCCGGTCCTCGAGGATGTTGCAGCCCAGGGCGATGTTCAGCGACTCGTGCTTTGCTCCGGCAAGATCTACTACGACCTGGTCGCACGCCGTGAAAAGGATAAGGTCACTGGCGTAGCCATCGCGCGCGTGGAAGAGCTCTATCCTTTTCCCAACGACGAGCTGCGCAGCCTGCTTCAGAAGCATGATCCCGCGGAAGTCGTGTGGGCGCAGGAAGAGCCGGGGAACATGGGCGCCTGGCTGTACATCGCACCGCGCCTGCGCGAGCTGCTCGGCTCCGACACGCCGCTCACCTACGACGGTCGGCCGGACCGGGCCAGCCCCGCTGAAGGCTACGCCAGCGATCACGAACAGGAACAGGAGCGGATTGTTTGGGCCGCCTTGGCTGACGCGCAGAAGAGTTCGGCGTCCAAGAAGTGATATGCTATAGCAGCTGGCAGGCTGGCGGGCGTCCAGGTGGTGCCGGAGCTTCGTGGTGGGCTGGCCCGCGCGCTTCTGCCCTATGAGTGACCAGTCAGGGGCTGGCGAGCGGGACCCGGGCATCGCGAGTTTCCCCGGTCCTCAACCCGCATCCCGCACGCCAGCCCCTAACTGCACCCGTTACAATCCGCAATTCCGCCAGCCCCGAACAGCACGCTTCACAGCCTTCGCTCCCGCCAGCCCCCCAGCTCTCAGCCCAGCAAGAGAAGCCAGCCTAACCAAGGCATGGCCTTACAATTGCCTCCGGTAGGCGC
Source organism: Gemmatimonadota bacterium (assembly GCA_040902615.1). Taxonomy (GTDB): domain Bacteria; phylum Gemmatimonadota; class Gemmatimonadetes; order Longimicrobiales; family RSA9; genus JBBDWZ01. Next base: position 4,087 of record JBBDWZ010000050.1, read on the forward strand.
GGACTCTTCAGGAGAGGCTGCCATGTCTAGCTTCAGCATCTACATCATTGGCTTCATCGTACTCATCATTGGGTTGGCGATTGCGGCCACTCTGCTCGGCGCGCCAACGATCTGGATCGGCGTTGGCGTGATTGTAATGATCGGGCTGGGCGTGCTCATGGGCGTGTCGAAGACCAAGCGGCCCGACCCGCCGGCCACCTGACGCGACACGCCTGGATTGCTACGCCGATCCGATCCAGCGAGGAGCGACGAGCACCTTCCACCTGCGAGCCCGCATCCGTTTAGAGAACCGCTGCCAGGCATGGTACCGAGCTCAGCAGCAGTGATCCAAGGGACACGGGCCCGCTGCAAAAACGCTCGTCGCTCGACGCTCGTCGCTCCTCGCTCGACCATGCTACTTTAACAATAATACTGTCGTCACCCCTGTCTCCGAGGAGCGTCGATGTGGACCTTGATCATTCTGGTCGCGCTGGTCGTCTCGATCTTTTTCCTTTACAACAGTCTGGTCAAGCTCAAGGTCGCCGCCGACGGTGCCTGGTCTGACATCGAAGTACAGCTGAAGCGCCGCCATGACCTGGTACCCAACCTGGTCGAGACCGTGAAGGGTTACGCCACTCACGAGCGCGGTACGCTCGAGTCCGTCGTGCAGGCGCGCTCGCAGGCGATGTCGGCGCAGGGGCCGGTGGCAAAAGCCGGCGCGGAAAACGTGCTGACTGGTGCGCTGAAGTCGTTGTTCGCGCTGTCCGAATCGTACCCGCAGCTGCGTGCAGCGGAGAACTTCGGCAAGCTGCAATCCAGCCTTGCGGACATCGAAGAAGCGATTCAAAACGCGCGGCGCTATTACAACGCGGTCGTGCGCGATCTGAACACGAAGATCCAGCAATTCCCAGGAAACCTGATCGCGCGGCCCTTCGGGTTCCAGCCGCGCGCGTTCTTCGAGATCTCCGAGACCGAACGGGCGGTACCCAAGGTCAGCTTCTAATGCGCACGCGGTTGCTGGCGGCGCTGCTCGCCCTGCTGCCGGCAACGGCCGCGGCTCAGCGCGAGATCTCCATCGAGCGGTTCGAAGCCGACATCACGGTGCTGAAGAGTGGTCAGCTGCGTGTGAGCGAACGCATCACGGCCCGCTTCCAGGGGCAATGGAACGGCGTCTACCGTTCGATCCCGATCAACTACGAGACGCCGCAACGACTCAACTATCGGCTGCGGGTTGATCTGATCGATGCGCTCGGCGCTGACGGTAATCCCTTGCGGGTCGAATCCGAAACCAGAGATGGCGCGCTCAACTACAAGATCTACATTCCGAATGCGCTCGATACGACCCACACCATCGTACTCCAGTACCGGGTCGCCAATGGTCTGCGCTTCTTCGAGGAGCACGATGAGTTGTACTGGAACGTCACCGGCGATCGCTGGGACGTGCCACTCAAATTCGTGAACGCGCGCATAATCCTGCCTTCGGGCGTCACTGGAGTGCGTGCGACCTCGTTCACCGGCGCCGCCGGTGCGCAGGGCAGCGTTGCGACGGTCTCGAATCAGGCAAACGGTGTCGACATCGTTGTCCCCAACGGACTCGGGTTTCGGGAGGGTCTGACCGCTGTCGTCGGTTGGGATCCCGGTGTCGTGAGCCGGCCAAGCGTCGCGGACAAAGCCGCGTTTACACTGCTCAGCAATCTGGTGTTCATCCTGCCGTTGCTGGCGCTGTTCATCATGTGGCGGGTCTGGAATCGGCATGGTCGCGATCCGGAACGCCGGTCCATCGCCACGGCGTACGAGCCTCCTGCAGATCTGCGGCCCGCGGAGATCGGCACGCTGATCGACCACAAGCCCGACATCCGTGACATCACCTCTACCATCGTTGACCTGGCCGTACGTGGCTACCTGGTGATCGAGGAACGTACCGACCAGCAGTTGTTCGGTTTGCTCTCGAGTACTGGTTACACCTTTCGTCTCAAACGCGACCGTTCCCAATGGAACGAATTGCGGAACCACGAGCGTCTTCTGCTCGACGGCTTGTTCAAATCCGGCCGGGACAGCGTGGATGATGACGACCTCGAGAACCGGTTTTACAAGGAGCTGCCCGGTATCAAGAATTCGCTGTTCGACCAGATGATCGAACAGGGCTTCTATCGCAGACGGCCGGACAACGTGATTGGGGTCTGGATGCTGATCGCGGTAGTGTCGGGCGGAGCCGTCGCCTTCCTGGGCATCGCGCTGAATACCCGCCTCGGCAGCACCGCACCGGTTGGCCCGATCATCGCCGGCGCACTCACTGCCATCATCGTGGCGGCATTCGGCGTAGTCATGCCCGCTCGCACTGTGCGCGGTGCCCGGACGCTCGAACAGGCACTCGGTTTCGAGGAATTCCTCAGGCAGGTCGAGTCCGACCGCTTCGACCGCGTCATAAAAACGCCCGAGCTGTTCGAGACGTACCTGCCCTTCGCTATGGCACTTCAGCTCGACAGCAACTGGTGTCGCGCATTCGAAGACATTTACACGACGCCGCCCAACTGGTACGCCGGCAGCCGCGGTCAGGCATTTTCCCTGCGCAGCTTCAACAGCTCGATGTCACGCATGACCACCAGCACCGCATCCGCAATGACATCCGCTCCCCGCAGCAGCAGCTCCGGCAGCTCAGGCTTCGGTGGCGGTGGTCGAAGCGGCGGTGGATTCGGCGGAGGAGGAGGGGGCGGATTTTAGTCGTGCGTTCGCGTGAATCAACGGATGAACGAATGAACAGACGTTACTCAGGTAATGGGCTTCCTGGTGTTCTGAAGCCGAGCTGCGGTTCCCTCCATGGCCTTCATGGCGCGCAATACATTCAATCCGGCAATCTTCTGCAGTTCCTGCTCGGTGTAGTCGCGGCGCAGCAGCTCGGCGAACAGTACCGGAAACTTGCTGACGTCTTCCAGGCCGACCGGTCCGAAATCAATGCCATCGAAGTCGGAGCCGATGCCGATATTGTCGACGCCGGCCACGCGCTTCACATGGTCGATGTGATCGGCGACATCGGCGACGGTCGCGACCGGTGCCGGGTTCGCCTTCAGCCAGTCGGCCATTCGCCGCGCGATTTCGGCTTGGTCGTTCAGGTCGTTGCGTAGACGTTCTGCTTCTGCCTGCTGGCGCGCCGTCCATTCCATCGTGCCTTTAGCCAGGAAGCTGGGCACGAACGTGATCATGATGACACCGCCATTGCGAGGCAGCAGGCGTAGCACGCGATCGGACACGTTACGAGGATGTGCCAGGAGCTGTTTGGCGGATGAGTGCGAGAAGATGACCGGCGCTTCGGTCACGCGCAGTGCGTCGATCATGACCTCCTCGGCGACGTGACTCAGGTCGACGAACATGCCGATGCGGTTCATCTCGCGAACCACGTTCTCACCAAACTCGGTCAGACCGTTGTGGCGCGGCAAATCCAGCGCGGCATCGGCCCAGCTCAGCGTGGTATTGTGGGTCAAGGTCATGTAGCGCACGCCCAGCTCGTAGTATGCGCGCAGCGCGGATAACTGGTTGTCGATGCCGTGACCACCCTCCAGCCCGATCAGCGATGCGATCCTGCCCTGCTTCTGGATGCGCTCGATGTCCGCCGCCGTACGGGCCAGTTCGAGAACTTCCGGATAGCGCCGCGTGAAACGAAGCGCCATGTCGACTTCACGGATGCCCTGCCGCAGCGCGCCACCGGTTGGTATCGAATCGTTTTCGACGTACGCCGACCAG